>JANMHK010000207.1:0-13408 GCA_031375135.1 Sphingobacteriales bacterium
CATTTTTCAGAATGAAGCGATTTATAGAACTCAGGCAATTAAAAATAAAATGGGGATTCATCTGGGTGCGAAGGGCCTGCATCTCCAGTTCGGTCGCATGTTGCTGAAGTTCCGTTTGTTTTTTATCATTCTCCATCTGCCTCATTCTCAATTCTTCTTCAATGCGTTCCTTAGCAAGTCTGTCGTTCCGCCTTTTAAGTATAAGGTTTCTGTAAATGAAGATTCCTGCCACCACAAATGCAAAGAGAATGGCGAGAAGAAAATACTTTAGTGCAGCCTCCTGTCTCAACTGCTGCTCCTTGATCTTATTATCCTTATTCAA
The DNA here is from genome assembly GCA_031375135.1 of Sphingobacteriales bacterium. GTDB lineage: Bacteria > Bacteroidota > Bacteroidia > Chitinophagales > Chitinophagaceae > Pollutibacter. The sequence goes on from JANMHK010000207.1 coordinate 323, forward strand.
CAAACTGATCTGGGCTTCTTTCCTGGTTACTTCCGCCACTTTTTTATAATTGTTCAACCGCCATATGAACTGTTTATTCTGCAGGGAATCTTTCATGGTCATATAACTTGTCACGTACCAATACGCACTGTCATTATTCCCAAGACCGTGAAAGATCCGCGACATCAGTTCAAACCCTTCCATCTTGCCCATAGGATCGTTCAACTTCCTCGCATATCCCAGACCATCTTTTGCATATTTCTGAGCGGTAACAAAATCATTTTTCCCTACATATGCTTCTCCCAGACCGAGTAGTGGATTTATCAATCCGTATTCATGAAGGCGCCTCGTTTTCCCTTGAGTAACAAGTATGTCAATAGCTCCGTTGATCATTTCGATAGCCTTCTCATATTCGCCTTTTTTCATAAGAATTTTAGCGAGTAACAGGTCTCCCTTGGCTTTATAACCGAAGTAATAACCATCATAATCCTTCTTCCATTGATTCCAATAATGGATTGCAGTATCATATTTGCCAACGAAATAATTAAGCTCACACATGTTATATGGCTCCCTCATCCCGTTCGTCAATTTGCCAATTGAATCACTCTTTTTTACATACTCCATAGAGGTTTCGTAGTCACCTACTGATTTGTAGAGCTCCGACATATTTGAATAGGCCCATTGAATCAACTCATGATCCCATGGATTCTCAGGTTTTACACGCTGTGCAATTTTCAAAGCTCTATCAGCATACTCAATGCCTTCTTCAGACTTCGAATAATTCCATCCGATATAAATGAGCGCTTCCAGTTGACGGTTCAAATCGCCTGATTTTTCAAAATAGTATGCAGCTTTCTCGGGTGGACCTTTCTGCAGATACACATAACCAAGTAACCTATTACTCCCTATTTCTTCACCAATTGCCAAAGCACGTTTCAACCTGGCTTCTACAGTATCCATATTTGCCAGTTTGGGATTATTGAATCCTTTAAAACCTTCCGCCCAGGCCAGCTTAACCAGTGCCCTGCCGATTCCATATTTGTAGCCCAGTCTGGTTGCGGCTTCTAAAGCCATACTGGCATATTTAATTGTCGTATCACTCTTCGTAAGGAACTGCGGGGTATTGGGGGGCAAATTATACCCCAGATATTCAGAAAGGTCAATCAGATAATCAACCCTGACACTGTCTTTCGAGTTAAGATACCCTGCTCTTACACTATCCACAATCTGTTTCCACCTCTCTTGACCTGTCTGAGCAAATGACTGAATTAGAAACATGCACAATAGGCCTGATATCAAAATGATCTTTTTCATGATAGATGCCGGAGCCGGGGTTATATCTTATAAGTTAAGCTTTTGGCCGACTACCAGTTCATGAAACTATTGTGGAATTCGTCTGAGGAGAAGCCAGTTTGAGCAACCTGCGGATTCTGCTGATACTTTACTAAGAACAGATTCCACCCGGGAAAAACTACTTCCCTTCTTTCACCCTCAACAGGTAATCCTCAAACAAACGGTCCGAAGGTCTGGGCATACTCGTAACTACAAAACGCCCTTCCGGATCAATGAGCATGTAGCGCGGAATGCTCTCTATTCCGTAGGTCCGCATAAAGGCCATCTTATCGGCGGCCCGCAACTGCACCACCAGTTTAGATTTATTTCCAGCTTCCATCTGCCATGAAAACTTCTCGAGCCCGTCATCAATAGAAAGTGCAACAAAGGCCAGTTTGTCATTGCTATACATTTCGGCATAACGCTGGAAAAAAGGATCTTCTTCTCTACAAGGCCCACACCAGGTGGCCCAAACATCGATCACAAGATATTTCCCCTTAAAGTCGGCCCAGTTCATTTTTTTACCCGCCAGCGACTCTGATTCAAACAGCGGTGCCGGCATTCCTTTGGCGAGCGAGTTCTCAAGGGCGAGTCGCTTTCCTAGTTTACTGACCATTTCGGGGTTCTTTTCAAATCCAATGTATTTATTGAATAAATCGTTCCTCTTTACACTATCCCCATAATTACTGATCATTCCTTTCATCGCATGGAATAACATAGCGTTTCGGACTTCAACCGGCCTGTTGGTGTTCACCACCAGATCAAAATAACTGCTATCGTATTGCAACTCTCTGAGCTTTCCGCTATACCTGAGTTCCTTTTCTAAATAGTCGAGATATTCCGTATTACCCAGCAACTTCAGTTCTTGATCACTAACAGCATTCAATAGCGTGTCCAGCGTTTTCGGATACACCAATTTAATCCCGGGATAATACATGGCATACATTCTTGGATAATCGATCTTCGCTTTTTCAAGATAGCTCAGCGTTGCGAGCTTCTTTTTCATCGATATAAAATCTTCCGAAGGCCTGATATTATCCGGGGTTTTGAATCTTTCGATCCTTTTCATTTCATCCTGCCACTGACCCAGAACCATATCAGCAAATACATCCGGCTTATAGTTATGAATCGCGTTCATGTAGAAACCTTGTGAACGCAGGCTTTGATTCATTGCGTTCTCTGCCTGCCTCGTTCCGGTTATCGTCGCCTGCCCCCTGCCCATCATGCCTTTAGCGCCCCAGCGAATATTTATGCTGTCTTGATCCCCCATGAAGAGATCCGCTCCATTATTGCCCGCCACAACAACATAATTACCTGCTTTAAGCGGGGTTCCCTCGTAAACCCCACGGAATGATCCTTTCTCTAAAGGAATATCCAAAACAGTGTCCATCGATTCCTTGCTAAACAACGTGACCCTGGTAATGGAAGAGTCATACTCGTTGAGTTCTCCAGAAATCATGGTTCGGGTATGCCTTAGCTGAACTACCGGTGTTTCAATAAAATAAAATGCGATTGCGAAAACGATTGCTGCCGTCCCAATTTTGAAGATCTGGGGCCACCCAACAACAGCCTCCTTCCAGCTTCTGTAGTAATAATATTGGTAACCGATCCAAAGCCATAACAGCATCCAGGCCATGCTCAATATTTCATTATGCATCAACCAGCCACCGGCAATGCCAGGTTTAAAATTCTGGCTCGATAAGCCTGGTGAGCCGTACGGATTCCATTCCCCCATTTGTAAAGCCGATGTTATGCCCGCTGCCACCAATAAAACAAACCCAATCATAAAAGGACCAACAAAATTGGTTAACCAGATCGAAACAAAATATTGCAAAGCCATCAGTCCCCATGTAGCTATCCATACCCTGATCACAAAAAGAAAGATCTCACCTATCGGAAGAGGATGTGTAAAAAAATCCTTATCACCATGAACAAAAGCAAGCACCGCTGCGCTGATCATGGTTAGTAATACATAAAGCAGAAGGGATAAAAACGACAAGGTTGTGGCCATTTTAAACTTCCCCAGGTAAAGGTGCATGCGATGGATGGGCTGCGTTTCAATGAGCTTCCAACCCTGGCTATTGTGTTCTGTCTGGCAAAGCCTCACCACAATCAGTATGGAGATCAACACATACAGGAAGATGAAATTTCCAACCCCGGTTCCAACAATATCCTGCCAGGCACGCGGAGCAGTTCCAGATGTCCCGCTGCTGCTGGTCAATGAAAATGCAGTGGAAACAACAGGCACCAGTGCCGAACCAATACCAATGATCCACCAGATACCGGTACCCTTGAGTTTGATCCATTCTGCCTTATAGGCTTTAATATTATTTCTGATGAAGTTCATAATGCTCATTTCTCATTGGTTAAGTTCATGAACCATTCTTCCAGTCCTTTCTTTACATCAATGCCTTCCACGGGGACCGACAGTTCAACCAGCTTCCGGTTGATATCAGACACCTGTACATGTTCATCAATATTGAGTTGAAGTGAGTGTTGGTTGACCACCTTCAGAGCAGGAAAAATGGGAAGAAGTTTTTCAGCAGCAGCAGGTGCATCAGCCACCTGGAATAGCACTTCTTTAGACAATCCAGGCCGCGACAACAAATCGTCCATACTGCCCTGATAGCGGAGTTTACCACGATGGATAATGCCAATGTGATCACAGGTTCTTTCTATCTCAGCCAACAGGTGGCTTGAAATAAATATGGTGATGCCATACTCTTCCTTGAGTCTGATGAGCAGGTTCCTGATTTCAACGATGCCCGCAGGATCAAGTCCATTGACCGGTTCATCCAGCATCAGCAATTTGGGTTTATGTATGATGGCCGTTGCAATGCCCAACCGTTGTTTCATCCCCAGGGAAAAAGCTTTCGCAGGTTTCCTTCCGGTATACGATAACCCAACGGTTTCCAGCACCGGATTGATCAGGGATTTATCAAGCCCTTTCAACACACATAAATGCCGGAGATTATCGTACGCAGTAAGATTAAGGTATAACGATGGCATTTCGATCAGCGTACCCACCTCTTTAAAAATATCCGGCATACTCAGATCTAATCGCTGGCCAAGCAAAAAAACATTGTCGTGTTTCCCGGGCATCATGCCGCAAAGCAATTTCATGGTGGTTGTTTTGCCCGCCCCGTTCGGACCAAGAAATCCGTAGATAGAACCCATCGGCACCTGGAGGCTGAGATCTTCTACAACATACGCCGATCCTGAAAACGAAAAGTTGAGGCCACGGGTTTCAATGGCAAAATCATTTTGCATAAAGGGACTAGTCTTGGTTGAAAAAATAAAAAACAATCAGGCAGCCGTGGTTAAGGTAGATAAGATTTTCGACTATTCAAACGAGCATCGCTTTGTACAAAGCTTAACAGTTGACATGACTTCCCTCATTCTTTCCGGCATAATATTAATGGACTTTCGTGATTCATCCCTTCAATTTATTCTATGCGTCACTATTTCACAAAGGGAGCAGAGGTAAAAGACAATGATCTGATTCACTTCATCCAGCAAAAAGCCATCCCGCTTCACGGCAAAACAGCTCTTGAGCCTTTATTCGATAAGATTGGCCATGCCCGCATCGTCATGTTGGGGGAAGCCTCACATGGCACGCACGAGTATTATATCTGGCGATCTTATATCTCCCAAAAACTCATAGAAGAAAAGGGCTTTTCCTGTATAGCCGTTGAAGGTGACTGGCCAGACGCATATCGGCTGAACCGGTTTATTAAAGGATTGGACACAACACATAGCTCAGCTATTGAAATACTTAAAACATTTGACCGCTGGCCCACCTGGATGTGGGCGAACTGGGAGATGGTGGCTTTTACAAATTGGCTGAAAAACTATAACGTAAATGCTCCCCGCCAACATAAAGTTGGCTTTTATGGTCTCGATATATACAGTCTTTGGGAGAGCATGGAAAGCATTATACAATACCTGGAAAAAACAGACCCTGCTTTGATGCGACTGGCAGAAGAAGCGTTCAACTGTTTCGAACCATACAGGCAGGGAGAAGGAATTGCTTATGGAAGGGCGGCTCAGTTTGTTCCTGATCTGTGCAAGGCAGAAGTGATCGACCTGCTCCGACAGATCAGGCAAAAACTGCCGGAATACAATACCGATCCCGAGCATGTTCTGAGCGTAGAACAGAATGCCCAGATCGCCGTGAACGCGGAAGCCTATTATCGAATCATGCTGGAAGGCGGGCCGCACAGTTGGAACCTGCGAGATAAACATATGGCCGAAACCCTGGACCGATTACTTGAGTTCCATGGGCCTGATTCAAAGATCATTGTATGGGCGCATAACACCCATATCGGCGATGCGCGGGCTACGGATATGGTGGACGAAGGCATGTTCAATCTCGGCGAGATCGCAAGAATTAAACATCATCTTGACGGCGTGGTTTTAGTTGGCTTTGGCTCCTACAAAGGCGACCTGATTGCAGGCAGAAACTGGGGTTCGGAAATGTATAAAATTCCATTGCCGCCCGCCAAAGAAGATAGCTGGGAATATTATCTACACCAATCAGGAAATGAAGATAAGCTGCTGTTGATGGATGATTTTTTTAATGCGCCCACGATGATGGAAACTCATTTCGGACACCGGGCCGTAGGCGTAGTGTATAATCCGCGCAATGAGGCATACGGAAACTATGTGCCTACCATCCTGCCACTTCGATACGATGCCTTTATTTATCTCGATGAAACCCATGCACTATTTCCGTTGCACATAAAACCCGATGGTCATCAAATTCCTGAAACCTACCCGTTCGGCGTATAATCTATTCTATTCAACTATCCACCAGGAATATGAATATGGCTTTAATACAATTGGCAGGCTCGCGGAATAACCTCGGTCAAGGATATATGCTTTGCCAGGGCCTTCTTTCTCCCTAATGGTTACACTGGACGTTTTGCCTGTATAATATAGCGGAACGCTAATGGTTCTGCTGATCTCCTTCCCAGTTGGATTGAACAACATCATAAGTCCCTTCTGTTTTAAGGACGGACTCACATGAAGCCAGCCATCCCAATCCCGGCCATCTGCCCGCCTTAGGTGGATCAAATCAGCGTTCAGGATCTCCCGGTACTTTTTATACCAGTTGATCACGTTCACCACGGTTTGGCGCGTCTGTTCCGTATCATACAATCTGGGTCCCCGGTAACAGGCCTGCACCCCAGCGCCATAGTATTGCATCATCAACTGCTCATAGTCTTTCAAATGCTCGGACAATGGCTCCAACACTGCCTCGGGCCCACCACCCTGGTATTTCACCAACGGCACAAATCCCCAACCCATGGACGGTGTTTTCTCCCAGGTGCCGTCAAAAATATTCTGCCTGTTTAAGATCTTCTGGTTCTCCCGCGGCAAAGAAAAATTCACCTCCCGGTAGCCGATCGCGATCTTGTGCGTTCCATTCAGAAAATACCAATCAGGCGCATTGATATACACTGCTTTTTCGTTCAACCATTTATACAAATCGTTCTGAATCTCCATCTGCCGCCACTGAGAATCGTCCAGACCCTGATGCCCGGGGTGGCTTGTTGATGCACACAAATCACCTGGATAAGGACCATCGTTCTCCCAGATATTAAACCCCGTATACGAAAAGAAATTCTTGATCTTATCCCTGTATGCCAATCCCCATTTGCTTCCAAAGCAAGGCGCATTGCCAAAAAATGCACCGCCGGTTTTTCCGGTCAGCGGATTGATCACATCATCGGCTTCACTGATCCTCCGCGAACTGAACAAAGAATATCCTCCTATCATCAGGTCCTTGCTATGGGCATAGTCGGCCAATTTTTTCCAACGTTTTAAATTTTCGTCCGACTGGTCCTCCATCTCCAAATGGGATCCGAAACTTAGTATCAATGCTTCATACCCTGTTGAATCACACTGGTTGATCGCATTGATCACTTCTTCATCGTTCTTACTCACCAGATGCATGAATATGGGATTAGAACTTGTCCAGGGCGCGATCTGGTTATACATTTTTCTTACAAATAATCCCCGGCGTTCCCTGTCATAACTATCCATCAGGAGTTCGTAGGTTCTGACCGACTGAAAACCTTCTCCCGGCTTCAGTTCAATGCCCGGGGCTTTGTCGGGGTACACCTCAAGTACACAAGGCGTTTCATAATTATAATTCACCTGCGAAGTATAACTGCTATCGATCTTCCAATGCGTGGTCTGGTCACTGATCTGGTAGCGCATCGCGTTGTTGAACGCATAATTGGTTTCGATATAGATGCCCTGCTGGGTTTTCATTTGAGCAGGACTGCCCACTACTGCACTTTCTTCTTCCACCAGGTCAAGGATCTCATTTTTCACGCGGTCGATCTTCACCCCTGCAGTCCCCTTGTTCTCCATGCTCACATATTTCACGATCAGCGGAATGCCATCGTGAATTTCGTAGTGAATTTTTACAACGAGGTTCTTAATACGGGGATCAGCATAAATAAACGTCAGGAGTTTGCCTGTAGATGATTTTTTATTGGCCGTCCACCCTGCGGGCTTCCATTTGATATGGTCGATGATAGGACCGATTTCATAACTAATGAATTGCATATCCGTTTCACGCGAACTCATTTTATCCACCCACTCATTCAGCAGATAAGCTTTCTCCTTCTGACCATACAGCCCCCCAACGTTATGATCTTCACCATTGATACGGATCACCGCTTCCGGCTTCACTGCACGAAGCAACTGCTGGCCATTCATGAGGTTGGTATACTCAATACAAGCCACATTAGGCTTTATCCTGAACACCCTTTTCACGAGGCCGTTATACAACACGACGTCTTTCCCATCATTGCTGATATAAACATCCGCTTTGATCGGGACAGTCTTCAGCAGCCAGTCTTGCCCATAGGGCCTCAGTTGTGCCGGTAAGGGCCTGGCGGATTGTTGGGCATTCAATAACGTAGTGAATAAGAAACAAACTATCAGGGGAAAAAATCTGAGCATATCGAAGTAGTTAATTAACAAAATCGTGTTCCTATTGAGACCTAAAATGATAATTCAATAATAATCAATCGTGCGGATGTAACCATTCCTTATTTTCATGGAACGATGATTCAACTATATGATCATATCGTTATTGGTGTAGGATCCATGGGTTCTGCTACCTGTTTTCAATTAGCAAAGCGTGGCGTTTCTGTACTTGGCATAGAGCAGTTCAGTACACCGCATGAGCTGGGATCACATGCAGGCGAGAGCCGTATCATCCGCAAGGCTTATTTTGAGCACCCCCACTATATCCCTTTACTCATCAGGGCTTATGAGAATTGGAAAGAGATCAGCCAGCGCTGCGGGCGGGACCTCTACCATCGTACGGGTTTGTTTTATGCCGCGCCTAAGGGAAATCCTTTGCTGGAGAATGTAAAGAAATCCGCGGCTTTATATCAAATACCTCTGCAAGAAAATATTGCCTCGCCATTTGATCTGCCGGCAGATTATGAAACCCTTTTTGAACCTGATGCTGGATATGTGGAACCAGAGCAGACCATACGCGCATTTGTAAAGGAAGCTAAGGCGCTGGGGGCTGCTATTCACGAAGGAGAAAAGGTGAAAGATTGGCAAGTAGAGGCGCGGGGCGTACTGGTCAGTACCGATGCTGGCGAATACCTCTGCAAAAAGTTGGTCATCACGGCCGGGGCCTGGTCGGCCAAAATCGTCCCCGGCATAGCACAACACCTGAACGTCACCAGGCAGGTGATTACTTGGTTGAGGCCCTTAGATCCTTCGCTGTTTTCGGCCAACAAGTTCCCGTGTTGGATGATCGCCACGGACAATAGCGGCGGCACCTACTATGGATTTCCGATCCTGCCGGAGCATCCGGGGGCACTTAAAATAGCTTATCATTTTCCTGCTGAATCGACTGATGCGGATGAGGTAAACCGAACAGTAACCGATGCGGACACCGGGCATTTGCACAAATTCATGGAAACTTATCTTCCCGCTGGTACAGGGGATACGGACAGCTCAAAGGTTTGTCTTTATTCCAACTCCCCAGATGAACATTTTGTCATTGACAATATGCCCGGATTTGAAGAATGCGTATGCGTAGCCTGGGGCTTCAGTGGCCATGGATTCAAGTTTGTTCCGGTTGTGGGGGAGATCATGGCCGATCTGGCCATGTATGGGAGAACAGAACTGCCTATTGGCTTTCTCAATGCAAGTAGATTATGATAGATCTAACTCCATAAACAATAAATACTGTCTGAACGCTTCAGGTATCTCAACCTCCGGATAAACTGGAATATCTTTAAACCCAAATTTTCGAATCATTACTCATAAGATACTTGATTTTCTACTTTCTTCTCTACTTCATCAGCTCGCTGATCAACACAGGCGCGCCGCCGCGTTTTTTGCTTAGATCGGCGGCTTCCATGAAAGCATAAATCTCCAGCGTTTCTTTTGGGGTAACAGGCGCGATGCCGCTATTGAAAAATTTACAGATCTCTTTCAGCAGCATTTCGTAGCCTGTATAAGTGCCCAACTCCACAACGCCTTTCTCACCAAACACTGTTCCGCCGTATTCCTGCTTTCCGGTTTTAATTCCCCTGAACGTGCCAACACGGCCATCGTTCCAAAGGCCCACCGTAACATCATTTCCCTCACTGAACATTCGGGTCACCTGCTTACAGCCCGCACCCATGGCAGCGTACAGATACTCGACGCCATGAATGCCATACCAGAAAAGATCAGGATGGGAGGGCTCGGTATTCATCGGACTAAAACAATCCGCCCCGATCACCTTTCCTGCTTTATCGTTTTCAAGCATGTCGATCATACCCTTGGTGTATCGAAGGGATGAGGAAGAAAAAACCGGGACCTTACTTTTTTCGGCTGCGGCATAAATTGCTTTTACATCACTCAGTGAAGCGGCAACAGGCTTATCAATAAATACCGGCTTCCCAGCTTTAAATACCTGCAGGGCCTGTTCCAGGTGTGGCCTGCCATCATTGGTTTCCAATAGCACCACGTCAACTTTTTTTAGCAGATCCGCTATAGAATCCACAATCTCAACACCAAAAGATTTGACCTGCTCGGTGTACTCCGGTATGCGCTCATAACTCGTCTTAATGGTTTTGCTGCCCCATGCGTAGGCCGCTACCACTTTGTATCCAAAATATTCGGCGCCTGCCGAAGGCCCGTTTAAAAATTTGGTGAAAGCCACGCTATGTGACGTATCAAGTCCAATAATGCCCACTCTTTTTTTATCCTGCAACCCGGCAGTGGCAAAAATGCTTCCGGGCACTCCCAATGCAAGGCCTGCCAATGTACTATTCCGAATAAATGATCTGCGATTAGCCATAAATGAATTTATAATAATGATGAACTGTTTTGGTCAAGATACAACACTGCATCGGCATGTGTTCGTAATATGGTTGAAGGATATTGTTCACTGATCTCCTGATGAATCGTATTATACACAGCCTGCTTTTTTGAGTCGGCGGGCACCATGCAGTGCAGCTTCGTTCCCAACATCAGCGTAGGGATCGTGAGTGTGAGCGCATGTGTTGGCACGAGGTCGATACTGGAAAAGCAACCATCGTTGACTTGTTGCCTGCGACAGGCTTCATCGAGCTCCACGAGCCTAACCCATTGCTGATCCTGAAAATCCGCTACAGGCGGATCATTGAAAGCGAGATGCCCGTTCTCCCCGATGCCCAGACAAACCAGGTCCGGCGGATATTCTTTCAACAGTGCACTATATCGGGTTGCTTCGGCAGAATGATCACTCGCGGTACCATCGATATAATGAACGGATCGAAATGGAACATGATCGAAAAGGATCTCCTTTAAGAAATTACCGAATCCCTGAGGTGCCGCTTTATCCAAACCCACGTACTCGTCCATATGAAAAGCATTGATGCGTTCCCATGGCAGGGACTGAGTTCGAAAATTTCTCAGCATTTCATTCTGGGAAGGCGCAGCAGCGAAAATGACATTGATCGTTTCTTTAAATTCAAGCAACTCACTGATGTCTGCGGCCACTGCCTCGGCAGATGCCTTGCCCATTGCCTCCCTGCTGGCATAGACTTTCACTATTAATCGATCAGCCAAGAACTCGCGGGTCATCAAATTATTTTTGGTAAACAATCTTTCCTCTTACCATGGTGGTGGATACCTCCACCTGATCATTAAATATAACAATATCTGCATCCATGCCCGGCTTCAATGCGCCTTTATGATCATCCACGCCCATGATGCGCGCGGGTGTAGCGCTTGCCATCTGAACAGCATCCAACATAGACACTTCAGCCAACTCGTGCATGGTTCTAACCAACCTGTTTGTTGTGGCAACACTTCCTGCAAACGCAGAACGATCAGGCAATTTCGCTACCCCACCTTCTATGATCGCTTTCAGTCCCGTATGAATATTTCCCAATACTGTATCGCCTTCGGGCATCGCCGCGCCACGCATGGCATCGGTGATCAATGCGATTTTTCCCGGACCCTTGATTTTATATACGAGTTTCAACAACGGCGCAGGAACATGTATTCCATCTCCAATCAATTCCACATCCAGCTCATCCATCAATAAAGCAGATTCAATGACCCCTGCATAACGATAGGCATGCTTTCGGGTTACCCCACTCATGGCAGAATACAAATGGGTGACCAGGCTATAGCCACATGCCACGGCCTTTTCCACTTCTTCATAAATGGCATCGGTATGTGCAATAGCAGCAATGATCCCTTTTCGCTTCAGTGCCACACCCATTTCTAACGCACCCTTCAGTTCAGGAGCGACTGACCATCTTAATACCGATTTATATTGATCGATGATCTCCTGGTATTCTGCGGGATCAGGATCCCGTATATATTTTGGGTCCTGCGCACCCTTCTGGTTCATGGCGAAATAAGGCCCCTCCAAATGCATACCCAGTAACTGCGCCCCATTGTTTTCTGCCGACTGGAGTTTGTCAAAAATCTCCAATGCAGTAATCATGGAGTCTTTAGAGCCCGACAAAGTAGTAGGTACCATCGAAGTTGTACCGAACCGCGCATGGGTCTCTGCGATGCGCAGAAAGGCCTCAGCCGTTTCATCCATAATATCATGGCCCCCGCCGCCATGAACATGGATATCAATAAATCCGGGTGCAATGTATTGGCCTTCCGCATCGATCAACAAAGCATCATCATCTTCCAAATCGCCTTCCACTACTGCACTGATCAACCCATCTGTGATCAGTACAGTGCCGTAAGGTATAAGACCATGGGGCGTAATGATTCGGCCGTTATGAATTTTTATTTTTTGCATGGAAGTCTTACCCCAGGTATAAGCCGGATAAAGAATTGGACAATTTTTTATGCCTCGATTCATAAAGGCTGATATATTCCTGCTTCATCGCGTCATTCAAAAAAGAACGGCCCACCAGATCTCTTACTTCATCGCCGGATGACAATAACTGATCCATGAATCTTTTGACACGAAAATTCAAGAGGCCCATCTTCATTCCAAATTGAAAAAAATCATCGTATCCATAATATCCAAAACTTGCATAGCTGCGTTTTTCAAAATCGCCCAGATAGAGTCCATCCAGCAAAGCCAGATCGCTGTCATCGCCATGCAGGCCTGTATTCACCAGGTTATAAGCCGGCGCCAATTGCCAGTCGCCATTCCCTTTCTGATCATAGCAGGCAAAATTCTCCAGGTTCGCATCCCCATTTGAAAACAGGTAATTGAAAACTACGATCCTGAAAAACTGTTCCTTCGCAGGGATAGCCGCAGGAAAATATTTATCGATCAAC
>JANMHK010000281.1:0-4594 GCA_031375135.1 Sphingobacteriales bacterium
CTCCTGCTCGGCTGGGGCACCGCCCTTGTTTATCCCACCTTCCTGGCAGGTATTGCGGAAAAAACCCATCCGCAGGACCGGGCTAAAAGCCTCGGCGTATTCCGCTTATGGCGAGACCTTGGTTATGCCATTGGTGCCGTTCTCACAGGCCTCGTCTCCACCTGGTTCAACATAGGCATATCCATCATGCTGGTGGCCGTATTAACCATTGCTTCCGGCCTGGTGATCTATGTAAGGATGAAGTGTCCGCCCCGAAGCCGCCCTCAGCCATCCCTTTTGCCTCACTAATCTCAGTTAAAACGCTGATTTGCGTCATCTAATAGCGCTGGGCACTCGAGTAATTTGCAACCATACATCATCCCTTAACATGTCCTTTTATGGAAGCATTAAACATCCCCAAACACCTCGGCAAGTCTGAAAACATGGCCATCATGGATGGCAACGAAGCCGCTGCCTATATCGCTTACAAAACCAATGAAGTCTGCGCCATCTACCCCATCACCCCTTCTTCTACTATGGGCGAATGGGCCGATGAATGGAGCGCAAAAGGCATCACAAATATTTTTGGGCAGGTACCCCGCGTAATGGAAATGCAAAGTGAAGCAGGTGCCGCAGGCGCCATTCATGGAGCCCTCCAGGGCGGCGCATTAGCCACTACGTTTACAGCTTCTCAGGGACTGCTGCTGATGATCCCCAACATGTACAAAATCGCCGGTGAACTTACACCTACCGTGTTTCATATCGCAGCCAGAACACTCGCCACCCATGCGCTCTCCATTTTCGGGGACCATTCAGATGTGATGGCAACAAGATCAACAGGATTTGCTATGCTCTTCGGAAACACACCTCAAGAAGTGATGGACATGGCGCTTATTTCACAATCTACTACACTCAAAACCAGGGTGCCTTTTTTAAATATATTCGACGGATTCAGGACCTCACATGAATTGAATGAAGTGGAAGTGATTTCTGATGATGTGATCAAAGCCCTCATTGATGGAGATATGGTGAACGCGCACCGCGACCGGGCCCTCTCTCCTGATAACCCATCCATCCGTGGTACCGCACAAAACCCAGATGTCTATTTCCAAAACCGCGAAGCAGCGAACCAATGGTATCTCAACGTGCCTGAAGCCGTTCAGCACACCATGGATCAATTCGCCACACTTACCGGAAGAAAATATAAACTATTCGAATACTATGGACATGCCGAAGCTGATCGGGTGATCATCATCATGGGTTCCGGCGCAGGAGCGGTGAAAGAAACGGTTGATTATCTCAACGAGCAAGGAGAAAAAGTTGGCGTATTGATCGTAAGATTATTCCGCCCTTTCGCCATCCCTGACTTCGTGAAGATGATCCCAACTTCGGTAAAACGACTTTCCATCCTGGATCGCTGCAAAGAACCCACTGCCATGGCCGAGCCCCTATACATGGACGTCGTCAACGCCTTAAATGAATTCGAATCAATCCGCCAATCCGCCAATCCGCCAATTCGCCCATCCATTTCCGGTGGCCGCTATGGTCTCTCATCCAAAGAGTTCAATCCCGGTATGGTTAAAGCCATTTTTGATGAACTCAAAAACGATCATCCTAAAAATCACTTTACCGTTGGTATTGATGATGACGTGACGCATACCAGTCTCAACTACGATAAAAACTTTTCACTCGAAGCCCGTCATAAATTCCGTGGCCTATTTTTTGGACTGGGTGCCGACGGTACCGTCAGTGCCAATAAAAACTCCATTAAGATCATCGGCGAAAAAACCGAAGATCATGTTCAGGGCTATTTTGTGTACGATTCAAAGAAGTCCGGATCACTCACCGTATCTCACCTGAGGTTTGGAAAGAAGATCATTGAATCTACTTATCTGATCAATTCTGCCAACTTCGTTGCCTGCCATCATTTCAATTATCTGACCAAGTACGATATTTTGAAAGATGCCGAGCACGGCGCAGTTTTTCTGCTCAACGCACCTTACGATCAGGATAAGGTCTGGTTCAAACTCCCCAGGAAGATCCAGGAAGAGATCCGGGAAAAAGCTTTGAAATTCTACACCATCAACGCTTATGCTGTGGCAAAGGAAACAGGTATGGGTAACCGCATCAACACGATTCTCCAAACCTGCTTCTTTGCCATCAGCAACGTGTTGCCCCGCGAAGAAGCCATCGCCAAAATCAAGGAAGCCATCTATGAATCCTATTGGAAAAAAGGAGAAGCCGTTGTCCAGAAAAACTACGATGCCGTTGATAACACATTAGAACACCTGTACGAAGTTGACTATTCTAAAAACGTTTTCGGAAACAATGATTTCGGTGATCATATCCCCGATACTGCCCCGGATTTCGTTACCGAAGTGCTGTCAAGAATCATAGCCGGCGAAGGCGATGAGCTTCCTGTTTCCGCTTTCCCTGTGGATGGCACCTATCCTTCCGCTACTACAAAATGGGAAAAAAGAAATATCGCCGATGCGGTACCTGTATGGGACACTGATCTCTGCACCCAATGCGGTAAATGTTTTATGATTTGTCCGCACGCTGCCATCAGGCCTAAGATATACGACAAAGAACTGCTCAACACCGCTCCTGACGGCTGGAAACATACTGACCCCATTGGTAAAGAATGGGATAAAACCAAAGAGGCCTACACCCTGCAGGTATCTACAGAAGATTGCACCGGCTGTACCCTTTGCGTTGAATTCTGTCCGATCACTTCCAAAACCGATCCTGGCCACAAGGCCATCAACATGGTGGACAAAATGCCTATCCAGAACAAAGAGATCGAAAACTGGAATTTCTTCCTGGATCTTCCTGAAGTGGATCGCTCAAGGATCAACCGAAATACAGTCAAGGGCTCACAGTTCTTCCAACCCCTGTTCGAATTCAGCGGTGCCTGCGCCGGTTGCGGTGAAACCCCATACCTGAAACTGCTTACCCAATTGTTTGGCGAACGAATGATCGTGGCCAATGCCACTGGTTGTTCTTCGATCTTCGGCGGCAACCTGCCAACCACACCATGGGCCAAAAACGCAGAAGGCGTTGGACCAGCCTGGGCAAATTCATTGTTTGAAGACAATGCCGAATTTGGATTAGGTATCAAAATGGCCAACCAGAAGAAAAAAGAAATGGCCATCTCCCTGCTCAGTGAACTCAGGCCATTCATAGGCGAAACCCTCGCCGATGCCCTTACACTGGCTCCAGAAGTAACTGAAGCTGACCTCAAAATAAAGCACGACCTGATTCGTGAGTTGAAGGACAAACTGAAAGACATGAAGTCAGTTGCTGCGCATAACCTTTATCATTTGGCCGACTTCCTTGCCGATAAATCCATGTGGATCATTGGTGGCGACGGATGGGCCTACGACATTGGTTATGGCGGTCTCGACCATGTACTCTCCACCGGAGAGAATGTAAACATCATGGTATTGGATACCGAAGTATACTCAAATACCGGCGGACAAAAATCCAAATCGACGCCTTTAGGATCAAGCGCCAAGTTTTCTGTGAATGGAAAAACAAACAGTAAGAAAGACCTTGCCATGCAGGCCATCGCACACGGAACGGCTTATGTTGCTCAAATCGCAATGGGTGGCAACGATGTCCATACCCTGCGTACCATTCTTGAAGCCGAAGCATTCCCTGGCCCTTCCATCGTGATCGCCTATAGCCATTGCATTGCGCATGGTATAGACATGGCGCATGGCGCTGAGGAACAGGATTTTGCAGTGAAATCAGGCTACTGGCCACTGTTCCATTACAACCCGCTAAAACCAAAAGGAGAAAGATTTGTAATCGACTCCAAACAACCTTCTATGCCATTGAGTGAGTTCATGTATCATGAGAACAGGTTCAATGTGATCAAAGCCAAAGACCCTGAGCTGGCAGAACGCTTCCTCCATCAGGCGGAAGAAGAAAAGACTGCCAAATGGGACCGGCTGAATCTGTTCAAAGGTCTATGACCCGATAGGGCGAACTTAAAAGTCCGCTACCTAAGTCTCTGTTGTTTTTGTGAGAATGTGCAAGTGCCGCCAGGTATTTGCACATTTTGTTTATTGTTCAATATCACATAGGAAATTACCCATCTCCTTTTCTTGCATCCAACTCGGCTACCATTAACTCGAAATTCTGGCTAGTGGGTTTGAAGTTAATGTACTTGCCGATTATTGTGCTGTTGCGATAAATGATAAAACTATTCCCCAATTCAGGATTGATCTCACTCAAATTCACTTCGCTTTCTTCATCTTTAAAAGACGGAACAAAAGTCAAAGCTGTATGTTGAATTTCGAGCTCTTTGCCGAGCCGTTCCAGTTCCCTTTTCCTATTCTCCTTTTGGTAGCCTTTTTCATTTCCGTAAACAAAATAAACTTTGAGGAAATTACCCCTAGCGATACTTTGCTTTTCTAAAAAACTCAACCACTGCCTGATCTCCTCCCAGTCGGGCTTATTACCCACAAAATAAATCACGCCCTGATAGCGACCGTACTTACATACAGGACAAGCTCGTGATCCTCTATCCGGTCCGTAAGCATGGTAGGGCATGAAAGATGGCTGGTCCTCCCCTATATGCAATCCCGATTTAATAGCTGATGTATCA
>JANMHK010000326.1:0-1815 GCA_031375135.1 Sphingobacteriales bacterium
GGCATTCAAAATCTTATGACTATGTTTTAGTTTCCACAACCGAATGCACACCCCTGTGCGTAGGCAAAGGGGCTTTAAACTACGCATTTTTCTGTTTCATCTTTGCGCCACATTTTTTAACCCAAAACCAATTTATCATGCCCGTTCCATTAAAACTTGGGGTGCAATTTACCCCCGCAGAAATTACCGCCATGAGCGATGCTGCCAAACTAATTGCCGATACTATTAATACCAAAATAGTATTGAACCTAAGCACCGATGAGCGCCAAAGCTTAAGCAAAGTGGCCGACAACCGTTTTACTTATGTGGCGCGCTCGGTAGCCGAGTATGCGGTTGATTTTCCGGCACTCAACGGCATTGGCTATGCCCTGGCAGATGCCAATAACGATTTAAATACCTACACCAATTTGAGCAGTGTGCTTACGCTTATTACCGAAGCCAACGAGCGCGTAACCGAGCTGCAAATGGTGGCGGGTCACTTTTTATTTGATTTTGCTACCGACCAATACGCCAATGCCGAGCGTTACAAAGGCAAAAATGTGGTGGGTGCCGATACCGTTTACAATGCGCAAAAAGAAATGTTTGCGGGGCAAGGCAACCAAGGCAACACGCCCACCCCACCCACCCCATAATTTGCTCATAAACACCAATTTGTATAGCAGCCGCCCGCCAAGCGGCTGTTTTTTTGCTTCGCTTGCCAAGCAAACACCTCATATTACCGTATGAATATCATATACCATTAGACCTCTTCGGATAATCATTTGATAGCAAGATTATAGATAGCTGCGATTAAATTAAAACGAAGTGAGAAACGTTTCCTGCGATTTCTATATTTCTCAGCTACTATTCTAAATATCTTGATGGAACGAATAATGTTTTCAATGGCTACACGACTGGATGATATGCGTTGATTTGTTTCTTTATCTGCTTTGGTTAAAGGATTTTTCTTGCTTCTTTTTTTAGGCAATTCAGCGTTGCCATGCAGTTTCTGTATGCCTTGATAACCTGTATCGGTCTGTGTTTTGATAGTGGGATGTATGCTTGTTTTGCTTTGCTTGAAGAGTTTAAAATCGTGTCTTCTTCCCTTTGAAAAGCAGGTGGCAATAATTTTTCTGGTTTTCTTTTCCGCTATGACCTGTGTTTTAAGCGTGTGTTTCTTTTTCTTTCCGGAATAGTATTGCCGCTGTTTTTTTTAGGTCTCTCTATAGGAGATTCCGCTACATCTATCAACACTACTTCTATCTCCGATTCTGCTTGCAGCAATTGCTTCTTACCGGGTAAATGAAATCGCTTGTCTGCTATTAATATACGCTCCATCGTTTGGACAATTTCACAAACTCGACTTTCGCTGATGCCATAACTGATGCCGATATGTTCGTAGGTGCGGTATTCTCGATAATACATTAACATCACTAATAGCTTATCTTCTAAAATCAGTTTGGGTGGTTTCCCTCGGGTAGGGTGCTTTCGATGTTTTTCCTGATGCTCCGTAACAGCTTGTCTCATCTGATGAAACACTTCTTTGCTTACCCCGGTTAGCCGTTTAAACCTTTTGTCCGGTAAGTCTTGTATTTGTTTCCAAAACATGGATACAAATATCCTAACTTGATACACCCCTCGCTAACCGTTTTTCTACCAGCTTATGTGGTTTGTACTATTATCCGAAGAAGTCTAATACGCTTCGATAGTTTTCGACAAGCTCAAACTGACAACTCTCTGTCATGGTGAGCTTGTCGAACCATCAGCGTGACATTCCTATCAGCTGTTACTTATCTTCGGGACATTCGGCAAGCGCGCAGTTTGCCAACGGGCACT
>JANMHK010000363.1:0-2085 GCA_031375135.1 Sphingobacteriales bacterium
GTATAGCGACCGGAGGCATCCCTCACCACGGCATAGTTGATTCCTTTATAGTTCCAGATGAAAGGGTCCTCGGCAAGCATCCATGGCCGCGATCCACTCCCTGCTTTATCTTCAAAGATCGGGGTTGGATGTTTTGCAAAGGGGCCGGTCATGGACTTCGAAAAAGCAACCCCGATCCGTACATTACCACCCCTGTAGGTGCCGTTCTTCTCCACCTGCTTATACATCAGGATCACACGGCCACTGGGTTCTACGGTAACTGAAGGATTAGAGACTAACATCGCGTCATAGGCCGTTGAATCTTTCCCCGCATCAAGCACCGGTTTGTCAAATCGCGTCCATTCACCTTCTGGATGGTTCGCTACGGCTACCCCTATACGTTGGGTATTCCTGTAATGATACCATTCGGGCGTATATGCAGTCCGGGGCTTTACATCGGCAGTTCCAGTGGCACCCATGTAGTACATATAGTACTTGCCCTTGTGTTCAACAACGGCCGGGTTATGGGTACAAACCCCGTCCCAATAGCTTGCACCCCGGCGTTTGAAAATGACCTTGATATGTTTATAAGGACCTCCGGGTTTATCGGACGAGGCAAGCGCAATTTCCGAGTGCGTGATCCACGCTTCATGTCCTGATGATTTTGGCCAACGGCTGTAGAACATATAGTACTTGCCATTTTGACCTTTAATCACTGAGGCGCACCAGATATTATAATCAGGATCAATAAAGCGGTTTTCATCAGGAACAGGTTGTACCATTTGGCTGATATCCACTTCATCCATAGAGATCAACTTGCCTTTTTTATCGGTCTTGGGTTGTTGGGCGAATAAAGCCGATCCCAGCAAAGAGCAGATAAAAATCAAAGAAAAGAACACCTTCATATAGGAGCGAATGACTATTTTATGTTAATGGACCTTACTCACTATCACATTCATTCCCCACATTAAGTACATTTATCACTTTCATCACATTCCACTACATCTTTTTCTTCGTTTCCAGATAGCCCAGCAGATCGGCAAGATCCTGCTGCGACATGGCGGCATGCAATCCGGCAGGCATCATCGAAACCTTCATCTGCTCCATGGATTTGACGGCTGATGTTTTTACTTTCTGAACCAGTCCGCCAGGCATTTTTACCTCGATCTCGGTATTTGTTTTACTCGATATAATGCCCATCATTTCAGACCCGTCTTTCATCTTTATACTCCAACCTTCGTAGCCGAAACTGATGCCGTCAGAAGGACTTACGATCGCCTTTAAAAGCCCGTCTTTCCCATATTTGTTGCCGATCTCAGACAGTTTCGGTCCGAAATCATAACCCTCTTTATCCATCTTATGGCAGATCGCACAAGAAATACTGTAAACCCCTTTGCCTTTTGCGGGATCAGCTTTCATGCCGCTCAGTTGTTCCAGTGTAGGTATCCCTTTTTCAACTTCTGCAGTGGCTACTGTTTTAGGGAGATAGGATTTTGCTTCTGAACGAACTGATTCCCGCCAAGCTCCACTTACACTGGCCACTACATCGGGAATCAAGGCCTGAGGAACCGTTCCCTCTTTAAGGATCTTCAAAACCCGGCGTTCACCTTCACCACTTTTACCGATCCGGTTCGCTGCATATTTGCGAAGCTCATCGGGATACTGATCATTCAATGCTGTTTGTTGTAGCATATCAACAGAACCGGTGCTGCCTACCCTCGATAACGCATTGATCATATTCTTCGCCCTTACGGCATCTGTTCCATTGATCTCTTTCAACACCAGCGATGATCCATTTGCCGCAAGTAATAACCTGCACGCTGATGTACCCAGATCACTGCTGTTTTTACCAATAGCCATCTCAAGGAGTCTGCCATTTTCGGCCATCACTTCATACCTACCCACCAGATCAAGATATTGTTGTGTTCCATACACGTCTGCCAATACACCTTTCAATGCGTTCTGAGCAGCGGCAGAACTGTTCACCGCTTTACTGTCCAAAGAATAGAGGGTAAGCTTATTAAGCTGACCGTTATTCTGTTTATTATCTTCTATGATCTTCAACAGGGCGTTGTTCTTCGCTTCCCCAGGATTGAAATCAAAGGC
>JANMHK010000332.1:0-6863 GCA_031375135.1 Sphingobacteriales bacterium
GATCAACGAAGCAAAACTTGATTTGCAATTTGA
Organism: Sphingobacteriales bacterium; assembly: GCA_031375135.1. Lineage (GTDB taxonomy): Bacteria > Bacteroidota > Bacteroidia > Chitinophagales > Chitinophagaceae > Pollutibacter. Next base: position 34 of record JANMHK010000332.1, read on the forward strand.
ACCCTACTGGGGACCCTTCAGCATTTTTCAGGGTGCCGCTTTGGCCGATATACCAATGGGCGAATTTTGGACCGATAAAAATGGCATGATTGATTTTGTTCCGGCCGCCGGCAGAACCGCCGGTAAAAAGATCATTGGCGCGGAAGCTTTCACGGGTGCACCCCGGCTGAGCCAATACACCGAAGATCCTGCCTGGCTCAAACCTACTGCTACCTGGGCCTACTCAGCTGGTATCAATCGGCTCATCTTACACACATGGGTCCATCAACCCTTTGACGATCAGTTCCAACCCGGCATGAGCATGGGCTGGTGGGGCACCCATTTCGGTAGACACCAGACTTGGGCAGAACCCGGCAAGGCCTTCTTTCAATACCTCGCAAGAACCCAGGTATTGCTACAATACGGAGAACAGCCCGCCAATTATCTCTGCCTTGAAAAACCTGATGCCGCCTCTTCAGATATCATTTCCATTTCTGATTTCCTAAACCAGGAAATTAAAGTGGTCAATGGAAAGATCCTACTCGCTTCGGGCCGCTCTTATCCTTTCATCCTGCTGCCAAAAAGCGAAAAAATCTTACCCGAAGTGCTTTCCAAACTAAACAAACTTGTTTCCCAGGGCGCTTCCATTGTAGGAAACAAACCCTCGAAATCTTACAGCCTGAAAAATTATCCTGAATGCGATAAAGACATCGTCAAACTAGCTGATAAATTATGGGCCAATAGCCCGCAGACAAAAACAAAAAACGGCCTCGTATTCACTGACCTTAATGATGCTTTAAAATATTTCAACGTCAAGCCCGACATGATCGTTGAAACGGCAGACTCCGTTAACCTGATCAAAGGCATACATCGTACAGGCGATAACGGCGATGTTTTCTTTGTCGCCAATCTGAATAACCAACCCCAATGGGTAACCGTATCTTTCAACTCTACCGGCAGGCAACCTGAAATATGGAACGCAGAAAAAGGCACCATGATGAATGCACCCATCTGGAACGAAGCCAATGGAAGAACCCATGTGCAGTTAAAACTAAATGATCAACAATCGATGTTCGTGGTATTCAGAAAACCTGCGATCCCGGTCAAACATCTTGTCTCTCTATCAGCTACTGATAAAAAGTTGATCGATGTAGTGAGCAATTCTTCTGGATCTTTCATTACATCCGACAATGCCATTTCTACTATCGCAAACTATTCCAATGGTGAAAAGAAATCCATCAATACCGTTCCATCAGTCTCTGCTGCCATCCCAGGCAGTTGGTCGGTCGACTTTAAACCTAAGCTGGAAGCGCCCTTCACCCTGCAGTTCCCCGCATTGTCCGACTTCAGTAATCACGACGATCCACGCGTAAAATATTTTGCAGGCACAGCTACTTACAAAAATTTATTCTTCATATCTTCTTTCCAACCCAATCAACAATATCTGCTTGACATGGGCACAGTGAATGATATCGTTTCCGTAAAAATCAATAGCCAGGATCTTGGAGTTTGCTGGTATCCGCCTTATCAGCTCGACATCACTTCAGCATTAAAATCTGGCAACAACAGCATCGAGATCGCCGTTACCACCAACTGGGCAAACAGACTGATCGGTGATGAACAGGAGCCTGCTGATTTTGAATGGGGCGCCGACCGGGGCGAGTATGGCCGGGCGATGAAATCATTTCCCGACTGGTTCGTACAAAACAAACCCCGCCCATCTCAAGGCCGAAAAACCTTCCTGCTTTGGTACTATTATCGGAGCGATAGTAAGCTCAAACCAGCAGGCCTGGCAGGACCGGTCACGATTCGGACAAGAGGACTCAAAAGAATTTAAAATTATCTTTAGCAGGAACTCATCCACTAAAAAAATCACATGAACAGAAGACAAGCTTCCCACACTGCTATTAGGCCCCTGCTTGGATCACTGCTGTTGATGTTGATGGCGAGTTCCGGCTTTGCGCAATTAGCTCCTGTAGAGACTCTCCCGCCACTTGCCAAAGACCAGAAACCTGCTTTCGCCGGACAAACAAGAATTGAAGCCATTAAAACGAAATCGTATATCGCTATCGAACCCATTGTATCAGGGCTCATCTCACCGTGGGGGATCGACTTTCTTCCTGATGGCCGAATGATCGTGTCTGAAAAGCCGGGCACGATTCGCATCATTTCATTCGAAAAGATTCCAGGTGCCCCAATTGAAGGCGTGCCGCCGGTACTTCTCAAAGGAGATGCGGGATTATACGATGTCAAGATCGATCCCGCTTTTAAAAGAACGAGGTTGGTATTCTGGACCTTTGTAGAGCCCGTAGAAGGCGGAAGTGTGACATCTGTCGCCCGCGCAAGATTGTCAGACGATGAAAAGAAATTCGAAGACCTGAAGATCATCTACAGGGCAACACCAGTTTACAGCGGACCTAACCACAATGGGTCGCGAATGATCTTCGATAAAAAAGGAAACCTGTTTGTAAGCTTCGGGGAGAAGTCGGACGACGAGATCCGAAAAAAAGCACAGGACCTTAGTTCATCTCTCGGCAAGATCATCCGAATTGATAAAGACGGCAAGGCCGTGAAAGGCAATCCATTTGAAAAAACGCCAGGTGCCCTACCCGAGATCTGGTCATTCGGTCACCGTAATCCTCAGGGATTTGCCTTTCATCCCCAAACGGGTGAAATGTGGGCATCTGATCACGGTCCCAATGCAGGTGATGAACTCAACATCATTACGCCTGGTTTAAACTATGGCTGGCCCATCATCTCCTATGGCATTGAATACAGCGGCAAGCCTGTTAATGATGGCCTGACAGCAAAGCTCGGGTTGGAACAGCCCATTTATTTCTGGGATCCCTCTGTAGCCCCCAGTGGAATGGTATTTTACACAGGAAGGCTACTACCTGAATGGAAAGGGAATCTTTTTATCGCCTCATTAAAGGGATCCCATATTATCAGGCTCGTGATTGAAAACAACAAAGTAGTTGGAGAAGAAAGATTGTTTGCAGACCTGCATAAACGATTCCGTCATATTGTTCAGGGACCCGATGAAGCACTCTACGCCATCATCGACGACAAAGAAGGCAAGATCTTCCGGATCTCGAAGTAAATCTTACAAATAGACCTGCAAAATCGTTTAACCATTGGGGTAATGAATTGGAGCTGCCCCTAGCTGACCAAAATCATGATTTAAGCGCAAAATTTTCTTACCTTAAAAGAAGCATTAACCCACCTAAACAATTTTTTATATGAAACTGAATCTTAAACAGTATCATCCCGTCTCCCGAATTGCGATATACATGCTTGCGGTAGTACTGATCTGCCTTGGCATATTCCATTTAGCTAAGCCCTACGACCTTCTGGTGTACATACCCATGAGCCTTATTGGAGGTATAACCTGGGTCTATTTTGTAGGCGTCTGCTTTATTCTGGTTGGCATTTCATTTGTTATCAATCAATATGTCAAGATCACCAGCTATCTGCTGGCTGCACTACTGATCATCATCATCCTTGCCATACATGTTCCCAACGCACTCAATGCAGGGATGGTTGAAATGCGGACCTTCGCCATCATCAATATATTAAAGGATACAGCCATCGCGGGTTTCGCGCTGCATATGGCTGCCAGTGCCCATAAGCAGCACCTGCATTTTGACGAAAATGATTGACTCATTGATCGAGTAAGCCACTGTTATCTTTCAACTGCACCCCGCTGAGTTGCAGACGGACTGATGATGCGATCAGGTATATGATCTTATCTGCAGCAGCTTCATAATGAAGACCATTGGGACCAATATTAGATATGCAGTTTCGTTTTTCGTCGGTATTTCCGGGGGCAGGACCATAAGTTAGATATACACCTAAACTATCCGGCGAACTGAGTCCGGGCCTTTCACCAATCAGGATCAGGGAAATTTTTGCGCCCATGGCTAAACCCGTTTCATCGCTGATCGCTACACGTCCCTGCTCGATCAGGCAAACTGGTGATAGCCGATACCCTGCATCTTTCAGCTTTGGTATCAATATGGCCATCAATGCTACTGCATGCCGGTTCACTGCCGTTGCAGAAAGCCCGTCAGCCACATTGATGCATAGATCATATTCGCCTTTACATGATCTTACCTGCCCGGCGGAAGCATCATTCAACTTCCTCCCGAAATCGGGTCGCTGCAAATATTGATGCCGGTCGACTGCTTTCGATTGTAACAAAAGAGTTGGATGAAGTTTCTCAACGCCTTTCTGCAATTCATCCAGGTCCATCCGGGCAAAAACAGCATCTCTTGCAAATGCATGCGCCATTTTAAACTGAAGGTTCTCATGGGTTGGAATGGATACGCCTGTTCTGCCCAGCGCAATTCGTGCATTGGTGAACTGTCGTAATCCCCGCCATGGATCCTGATCTGGTAATTGAATGTCCATCAGCCGGCATAGTTTAATAATGGATGCTGAAGGTTCGCGGGCAGCTGTTGTCCTTCGTTCCCAAATATTCCCTGCTTCACTAACCAGGCTTCAAATTCCGGAGCTGGCTTCAGACCCAACGCTTTTCTTACAAACAATGCATCGTGATATGAAGTGGATTGATAATTCAGCATGATGTCATCCGCACCTGGCACCCCCATGATATAATTGCAACCCGCTACGCCCATCAACAACAAGAGATTGTCCATATCGTCCTGATCCGTCTCCGCATGATTGGTATAACATACGTCCATCCCCATCGGAAGGCCCAAGAGCTTGGCGCAAAAATGATCTTCGAGGGCCGCCCTCGTGATTTGCTTTCCATCGTACAAATATTCAGGACCAATAAATCCAACTACAGAATTTACCAAATGAGGATTAAAATGCCGAGCCACCGCATAGGCCCGTGCTTCACAGGTTTGTTGATCTACCCCTTCATGTGCATTTGCGGATAATGAAGAACCCTGGCCCGTTTCAAAATACATGATATTATTCCCCACTGTGCCCCGGTTCAATGAAAGGCCCGCTTCATGAGCTTCTTTCAAAATAGCAAGACTGACACCAAAACTGGTATTCGTTTTCTCGGTACCGCCGATCGACTGAAAAACCAGATCAACAGGTGCGTGTTGCTCGATCAACTGAATAGTAGTTGTTACATGGCACAACACACAGCTTTGCGTGGGTATCTTAAACTTATCGATAAGGCCATCTAACAAATGTAAAATCCCATGAATCTTTTCAGGATGATCTGTCGCCGGATTAATACCAATCACTGCATCACCACTACCGTACATCAATCCATCAATGATCGACGCCGCTATGCCTTGGAGACTATCTGTTGGATGATTGGGCTGCAACCTTGTAGAAAACCTTCCTGCCAATCCGATCGTGTTTCTGAACCTTGTTACCACCCTGCATTTCTGGGCAACTAAAACAAGGTCCTGGTTCCGCATGATCTTCGACAGGGCCGCAGCCATTTCGGGTGTGATCGCTTTTCGCAATCCTTTTAGATCATCTGCATTTACGTCGTTGCTCAACAACCAGTCGCGCAACTGCCCAACTGTAAAGGAACTGATGCGTTGAAAAGCATTTGCATCATGGGTATCTATGATCAAACGAGTTACCTCATCTTCCTCGTAAGGAATCAGGACTTCATTCAAAAATGTTTTGATGGGGAGATCAGCGAGACAAAGCTGGGCAGCCACCCGTTCCTGGTAACTCTCTGCACAAACGCCTGCCAGTGCATCGCCAGACCTGTAAGGACTGGCCTTAGCCATGAGGACCCTAAGGTTCGGAAATTGATAAACTTTTTGTCCTACTGTGTTTGAATACATCGGAATCTAATGATCAGAAAAATAATCAATTAAAACTTCAAACTGCTTCTTTTATCTGCAGCAAGTCATCATCGAGTGTTATTTTATGTCGCCCCGACAATACAAAAAGAATCAGTACAGCCGCCAGTCCGCCAAAAAAAATCAGTGTCAGAACGGGATTATAATAAGCGATCGCGATAAGGCATATGGCTGATAACAACAACGCGATCAAAGGAAACCATGGATAAAAAGGTGTTTTAAATCCGGGCTGCGATGCTGTTTGTTTTCTTAGCCTCAGCAGACTGATCATGCTTACTGCATACATCACCACTGCGCCGAGTGCTGAAATGATGATCACCTTATCCGTTGTTCCTGTGGCGAGGCAGATCAGTCCTACTACTCCACCAGCCAATAGAGCCCAGTGTGGCGTATGGAATCGGGGATTGACGATACTGAGTAAAGACGGCAAGAATCCGCTTCTCGATAACGCGAAGATCTGCCGGGAATAACCAATGATCAATCCGTGGAAAGAAGCGATCAGTCCGAATAATCCGATAAAGGCAAATAGTTTCGTCAAAAAATTTTCACTACCTATAGCCTGGCTGATCGCAGCCGGCAAGGGATAATCGATTTTGATTAGCTGTTGCCAATCGCCCACCCCACCGGCGAGAATGATAACAGCTAAAGTGATCAACACCAGGGTTGTCATACCCAGCAGATATCCTTTGGGAATGTTTTTTTGGGGATCGACCACTTCTTCCGCCACCATCGCCACCCCTTCAATGCCAAGGTAAAACCAGATGGCGAAGGGCAGTGCGGCAAAAATGCCATTGACGCCGTAGGAATGATTATTCGCTAAGAATTTCTCCGTACTGAAATGGGGAATGGTAAGTACCATGAAGATAAGTAAGCCGAGGACGGCAAGTATGGTTACCACCATATTGAATTGCGCCGATTCCTTGATGCCCAACATATTGACCCCGGTAAATATGACATAGCAACCAACGGCGGTATACATTACCGGGATGCCTGCATTCAAAAAGTTCACATAACTGCCTAAAGCAAATGCGATAGCCGGGGGCGCAAATA
>JANMHK010000470.1:0-7272 GCA_031375135.1 Sphingobacteriales bacterium
TTCTCCGTATAGAGGGGTATCAACAACTTCCCCGCCGGCTCCTGGAGTCGGTTCCCCAACATGTATTTGCTTTCTTTATAAAGATACCAGAAGCGATGTGCCAGAGTAGTCAAACAATGTATTGGCCTGTTTTAGGCAAAAAAAAGTCCCGCATTTCGGCGGGACCCAGCAGTTGGTTTCGGTTGAAACCCGTTAGTATTTGGTAAATTTAAGGTTGGTCGGATTTTTAGTTCCTCTTAATCTCACGATATAAGACCCGGAAGGTAAATCACTCACAACTATATCGCAGTTAGCAGTTTTAACGAAATAGGTTCTTAAAACAGCACCGTTACTATTGACAATTTCCAAATAGGATCTGCTGCTTTGATCTGGAAAATTTATATGAATAAAATCCCGGGCGGGATTTGGATAAAGCCGAGCTGAAGGTTTGCTAAATCCCTGGCTGATCAGAAAGCTGTAAGAATGAAGGCCGTTGCTTTCGATCCGCAGCCTGTAATAGTTTACCGAATTGAGAGGCATTGTATCATCCCAGGAATATTTGCGTAGACCTGCACCGGCAGTATAAATATTCCCTAACGCGACAAAATTTCTTCCCTCACTGCTTCGCTCTACGGTATAAATGGTTTGGCCCCCATCTTCCTCCGCCTTCCAATGTAAGCGTATGCCATTATTCTGTTTTTCCCCGGAAAACTGGATCAACTTAAGTGGCAATACCGAATTAACCGTGTATCCCGCTGCAATTCCCAGGAGGTCCGCTACGGCCGTATCTGTTTGGATCCAGTTTAAGGGTTCATTTGTCTTTAATAGCTGGCCCGACAAAGCTCTCCATGCCAAATTTCCATTTGAACGCTGTAATACAGCCGGCACCACCGTTTCGCCCATATGGAGGGCCGTGTCCGAAAGCGGATAGCTGATCTTGAACAACCAGGCGGAACTGGATTCGGCCGAAAAAGTCCAGTGACCAGTGCTGCTGATGGTGTTTAAAGAGGGAGATACTGCGGTAATGGGCTGTCCCGTTTTATAACATATCCGTATCAGGGAATTTCCGCTCGCCACTTGTTTCAATTGGATCGGAGCGATCTGTTCTTGAAAGCCGAGGGGTAAATAGTGCATGAGGGTATCATTCAGTTGAGCCACCACAGGACCTTCAATAAAGGTTTGGGCCGAACCGATATTGTTCTCTCCAAAAACACCAGTTGGCCCTTTTATAGAAGCATTTAGCAGTGATAGAAGACTAACTGAATCCGAAATAATCTTGCCTTTATGGAGATGAACGGTGTCGGTGACGGCCAGGGCTTTTGATAGGCGAAGATGACCTGGATTGTCCACCATCACGGATGTTACCGTATCAGGCATGGCATCCCCCGTAAATTGAAGTTCAGTTCCTGAAAAAATATAATTGGCTTTCTTACTAAGGCTTTTAAAAGTGGTTTGAATATTCCCTTTGCCGGCAACATTTGAAATGGCCGTGTCTGAACCCAGGTGAAGGAATGCCTCGTCAGCAAGTATAAAAGATCCTACTCCTGATACGATTTGTTTCCCGCAGATCAATGAGCCCAGGCAAAGCAAACTGTTGGGTGTAAAAACTAACTGGCAAGAACGGGCCAATGTCAACGACGTATTTTTCTGGATGAGCAGGGTTCTAAAAAAGGCATTCATCGACATCAGTCCCGATCCACCGAAAGTAGCTTGTGAACCATTGAAGATCATACTCCGGCCTACGGTCCCGGCGGTAACCGGATGAACATTTAATCGTCCATCCACCATCAGGTTGCCACCTAGCCCGATATCGCCGGTGAGTGTTGACGTGACTGAAACTCCGGGATCAATGCTGAGGTCCCCGCGAATAGTCAGGTTCAACGTTCCGCTCCCGCTGTAAGATTTGCTGCCACCGGCTGCGCTCGCGCTGAATTTGAGGCTTCCGAAGGTGTTGCCGGTTAATGATACCGTATAGCCAGCCGTTCCCGGTACATTGAATTCAAAAACTCCTTTTTCGGTACCCCTCGCATTATTTAGTTTGTCAATCAATTCCGCATTTCCCCGTGCAGTCTGGTGCACATATTTTCCACCGTTATTAATTCTCATTTTCCCCGTTATCTGCACAGGATTTCCTGATGCAGCCCCTGAGGCATTGATAAAAACGCCGTCCTTGTTGATCACCATTCCATCGCCTGTTGCGGACAACGCCAATCCCGTGGCCGCGGTATTCAAAAATGGCAACACCAGTTCAATCGTACCAACAGACGGTGTAATGGTAACAGATCGAATTAGGACCGATAAAGTTCCCGAAGGGAGTTCCACCCGATAAGCCTGGCGGGTCCATTCATGATCCAGGATCACATCTTCCGAAATTCCGGGAACGCCATCGGGACTCCAGTTGGCGGCATCATTCCACGAACTGCTATTGGCCCCGCCATCCCATTTTTTTTGGGCACGGCTCGATAAACAGATCATACTCACAAATAACCATATCCACCTTCTCATAAACTGTTTCCTGCAAATTAATTCGTTGCAGTACCCGAGCCCATGTTGAATTCAACTTGTCCTGATCGTTTTTTTCTTTAGTCCCAACCTCCATAAAGCCTCTCTTTAACGATAAAAACAGCATATTTTCCCTTAGTTCCTGTATTCTTGCATTTTATTTTACGTATGTGGTCGATTTGTAAAAAAGAACTTCGTCAATTTTTCAGCAGCCTCACTGGCTATCTCGCCATCATCGTATTCCTGATCATGAACGGGCTGTTCCTGTTCGTGTTCCCCGACTCTAATATTTTTGATGCAGGTTATGCCAGCCTCGATACTTTTTTTAGCACGGCTCCATGGATCCTGTTGCTGTTGATACCGGCCATCACCATGCGTAGTTTCTCAGAAGAATTCAAGGGCGGGACATTTGAAATATTAAGAACAAAACCGCTGAGCGCAACCCAGATCATCACAGGAAAATATCTTGCCTCAGTCATCATTGCCCTTATAGCCATCTTACCCACATTGATCTATGTGTTTACCATATCAACACTATCAACGGGAGGTATTGATGCTGGTGGTATCGCTGGATCTTACGTAGGTTTGTTTTTACTCGCTGCAGTATTCATATCCATCGGTATTTGCTGCAGCAGTTTTACCAGTAATGCTGTAGTCGCGTTTCTGCTCAGTGCATTCGCTTGTTTCACTGTATTCAGTGCCTTTGAGGCCATTAGTCGGATTCCCGCACTAAGTGCCGGAGCGGATTATTATGTAGAGATGCTTGGCATCGACCATCATTACAAAAGCATCTCCAGGGGTGTAATTGACTTTCGGGATATCGTTTACTTTCTCTCTGTGATCGTCTTCTTTCTATTCCTCACTTCCCGAAACCTTGTGAAACGCAGATAATATGATCAACAGACTGATTAGATCAACATATGGGTGGGTCATCGCAGGGTTGCTACTGGTGTTGATCAACTGGTTATTTTCCTTTTTGAATTTTCGTTCAGACCTGACAGCGGAGAAAAGATATACCGTTTCAGATGCCACCAGGAAACTTCTCAAAGGACTTGATGGTGATGTATATGTAACAGTACTATTGCAAGGGGACCTGCCCGCAGGTTTTAAAAAACTAGCTGGCAGTACTGGTGATATGCTGGCTGAGTTCAGATCTATTTCGGGTAATAAACTACAATACAGATTTGAACATCCGGGAGCAGGTTTGCCCGATAGTACTAGTAGAGGCGAGCTGATCGATTCGCTGCGGAGACTTGGGATCAACGCAACTAACGTAAAAGCACAAACGAAAGAGGGGGAGGGCCAGGAACAGCAGCTCGTTTATCCGGGTGCAGTGATCAGTTATAAAGACAGGTCCGCGGGCATTGATTTCCTGCAAGGGCAAAATTTTCAGGACGGGCTCAGTTCACTGAATAATGCAGAGGCTCTGCTTGAATACAAATTGGCCAGCAGTATCCAAAAGATCATGCAGGACACCGTTCCCCTGATCGGCTACCTGGCTGGAAATGGGGAACCCCTTGACCAGCGTGTGTACGACCTGATAGAGAATACGCTCAGGGCAAATTATGCATTCCGTATTCTTCCAATAGATGCCGTTCCCGCAGTCCCACAGATGTTTAAGGCCTTATTGGTGGTTAAACCGATCCAGCCATTCAGCGACGCCCAAAAATTGAAACTCGACCAATATGTCATGCAGGGCGGAAAGCTGATCTGGATGATAGACAATTTATACGCGAGCATCGACAGCCTCCAGCGATCAGAAGGTCAGTTCATCGCATTCGACATGGGACTTAACCTGGACGATATTTTCTTCAAATACGGCGTTAGGATCAACCAGGACCTGGTTCAGGATCTTCAGTGTGATAAAATTCCATCTGTTGTTGGATCAGTAGGTGGAAAACCTCAAATTCAGTTATTACCCTGGCCCTATTTTCCTTTGCTGCGGAATAACTCCGGGCATCCCATCGCGAAGAACCTGGACTATGTACTTTCCCAGTTCCCGCAATCTTTGGATACCGTAGCCAGCCCCGGTATCAGAAAAACCATCTTATTGGCCAGCTCGCCGGAATCCAGGATCCTGAATGCCCCTGCAAGAGTAGAATGGGCTAGTGTCAGGAATGAGGAAGATTTAAAAACATTCACCCGCCAGAACGTACCCGTAGCCGTTCTGCTGGAAGGAAATTTTCAATCTCTTTATGCGAACCGCCTCACCAAATCAATGGGTGATTCGCTGATCGCCGCCGGTCAGCCCTTTAAAGTGGCCTCAACGGATAATAAGATGATTATTGTGGCCGATGGCGACCTGGCTTTGAATATGGTTGACAAAAACGAAGGCCCTCTTCAAATGGGTACGAATATGTATACGAAACAGCAGTACGCCAACAGGGAATTTCTGCTTAACTCCCTTGAGTATATGCTCGATCAATCCGGCATTCTGGAAACCAGGGGTAAGGATTATACCCTTCGCCTGCTGGATAAAACCAGGTATGAAGACCGCAAAAGTTTCTGGCAGTTGGTAAATACCCTGCTTCCGGTACTATTGGTGATCGTTTTAATAGCCTTGTACCAATACTTCCGGAAAATGAAATACAGCAGGTAAAAAACAGTTTATCTTTGACTTCTCATTATGACACCAGATCAGTTTGCCTACTTGACATTTGGATCCCTGCTTGTACTCGCCCTGATTTTTGATCTGGGCATCCTGAGTAAGAAAAACGAAGTTATCAGCATCAAAAAAGCGCTTTGGCAAACCCTTTTCTGGGTAAGTCTTTCCATGGCATTTTGCATATTCCTTTGGGTGGAGAAAACACCCATGATCGCCACCAAGTATTTCACCGCCTATTTAATGGAATGGTCGCTCAGCGTGGATAACATATTTGTTTTCATCCTGATCTTCACCTATTTCCAGGTAGAGGAAACAGACGCCGGCAGAGCTTTGCTCATCGGTATCTTGCTGGCTATCGTTTTCCGGATCATTTTTATTGCTGTGGGCATTGAACTCATTGAAAGGTTCCATTGGATCCTTTATCTTTTCGGGGCATTTCTCCTTTATACCGGCTACCAGTTATTTACCAAAAAAGACGAAGCTGAATTCGACCCCGGAAATACAAAGATCTATAAGTTCATGAAGTCCTATTTGAGGCTTTCTGAACTTGAGCCGAAAGGCCGATATTTTATTAATGTTCATGGAAAGATGTTTTTCACTACCCTTGCCGTTGTGGTGGTGATGCTTGCCGGTGTAGATATTGCATTTGCGTTAGACTCCATCCCAACGGTGGTTTCGCTGGTTCGTGACAATGCATCCGCACCTTTTACCAATGACGAAGTGCTGGTGATCTATTCTTCCAACATATTTGCTATTCTCGGTCTTCGGTCGCTGTTTTTCTTATTGCGCGGTGCCGTGGATAAATTTGATTACCTGCAGCAGGGTATTGCTATCGTCCTGATCTTTATCGGTATTAAAATGTTGTTGGAATTCTTTGAGATCAGGATCCCGATCTTCTATTCTCTGGGTGTGATCATAGCCTGTATTGCGGGCTCTGTGTTTTATTCCATGCACCATGAAAAAAGAAAGATCGCTTTGAAAAATGAAAAGGAACTTTAGCTATGTCTGCATACAGTATCTTGGAAATATCGTCAATTGTTCAGGGTACGGTTTCCGGCGATACTGATATACAAATTGGTCATATCATAACCGATAGCCGAAAGATCCTCGATCCGGGGAGTTCTTTATTCATCGCTTTGCCGGGAGAAAAAAGAGATGGCCACCAATTTATATCGGAGGCCTTTCAACAAGGCGTTCGAAGTTTCCTCGTCACCCATATTCCCCCTTCGATCCGAACTGAATCTCTGAAAGGCGATGTTGTTTTTGTGGAAGTCAGTAACACCCTTCAGGCGCTTCAAGCATTGGCTGCGCATCACCGGGCAAAGTTCAGTTATCCTGTGGCCGGATTAACAGGAAGTAATGGCAAGACCATTGTTAAAGAATGGCTGAACTACCTGTTGCACGACGAGCTACGCATTGTTCGAAGTCCCAAAAGTTATAATTCACAGGTAGGCGTTCCATTGAGTATTTGGCAAATGCATCCGGCAGCAGATATGGCTGTTTTTGAGGCCGGCATCTCCACCAGGGGGGAAATGGAAAAGATCGAAAACATGATCAGGCCGCAGATCGGCATTTTTACCAACATCGGGGAAGCTCATAGTGAAGGTTTTGATTCCAGGCGGGAAAAGATCAGGGAGAAACTGAAATTGTTTGTCCACAGTGAAGTGCTGATCTACTGCCGCGATTATGCGGACCTCCATGAAGAGATATTAGCATTCGCTAAAGAACATCCTGTTCAATTATTGGATTGGACCGCCGGCGATATCGGGAACGTTCAGGTTATTGAAAAGAAATCGGATCTTAAATCTACGCATATCCGTCTGCGTTATCATGAACAGGAGATCGGGTTTTCGATTCCTTTCACAGGCACCGCGCCTGCTGAGAATGCAATCACCTGTGCAGTGGTGATGATGTATTTAGGGAGAACTTCCAGGATAAGCGAGAAGATGGCCAACCTGCCTTCGCTGTCGATGAGGTTGGAGATGAAGAACGGGATCAACAGGTGTACAGTGATTAACGATAGTTACAGTACAGACATTAGCTCGCTGAAGCTGGCATTGGATTTCCTCCAGCAACAGCATCAGCATCAGAGACGGACGGTGATCCTGTCCGACATTCCACAGAGCGGAAAGCCGCAACAGGAGCTGTACCGGGAAGTGACCTCCATGCTTAAGCTGTATAAAATA
>JANMHK010000336.1:0-4701 GCA_031375135.1 Sphingobacteriales bacterium
CCATGATGCAGGCATCCAGGGTGACATGTCCTTCCCGGTCGGGCAAACCACCGATACCTACGGTCTGGTTATTTTCATCTTCTTCAATGATGTTGATCCCTTTTTCAACGGCGTCGAGCGATGAACCGCCGGCGGCAAGAACCTTCCATGACTGGGCGTTGGCAACTCTACCGAAATCCCAGGTTGAAATCACGATAGGGCCTGGAGGTTGGGCAAATTCAAGATGGTTAATGGCTGAAAAAGCGGGAAGGAGGCCTAAAAAATTTCTTCTATCCATGAGTAAAGGTTGGTAAATGGAATGGTTTATTGGTGATTATCTAAGGTTCTCTAAAAGGTCGTTAATTTACATCCGAATTCTGATAAAAAAACAGCTATGGCCAGGAACCGCGAAGTGGAAGAGATTGACAAGAAGGTAAAATTGAGTAAAGAGAACTGGAAAGAAGCCATGACCATGCTGAAGTTCCTGCGGCCATATAGGGCGCAGTTTGCAGCAGGACTGGTATTCATTGCGCTATCGAGCGTGACTACTTTGTCTTTCCCGTATTTATTAAAGAAGCTGATCGACAGTGCCGATGCCATGAGCCGGGGAGAGGTGATGATCAGTCCGAATATGATCGCCGTTGCCATGTTGGGCATATTGGTGTTCCAAATGGTGTTTTCCTTCGGGCGGGTGTATTTCTTCACCTATGCGGGGGAAAATGCCCTGGCCGATTTGCGGAAGGAGGTATACAATAAGATGATCCAGCTGCCCATGGACTTTTTCTCCAAGCGGCGGGTGGGGGAATTGTCGAGCCGCTTGAGTGCGGATCTCTCGCAGATCCAGGATGCGATGACTTTGATGCTGGCGGAGGTGCTGAGGGGTGTGCTGACCTTGGTGATTGGTATTGGGTTGATCTTTTATATATCGCCGAAGTTGACGCTGGTGATGATTTCGGTGATCCCGGTGATTATTGTAATTGCCGTGATATTTGGCAAGAAGATCCGGAAGCTGTCGAGGGAGTCGCAGGATCAGCTGGCGGATTCTAATATTGTGGTGCAGGAGACCTTGCAGGGGATCAGTAATGTAAAGGCCTTTTCGAACGAGTGGTTTGAGATCGGGAGGTATGAAAACAGTCTGAAAAAGGTGGTGGGGTTAGCGTTGAGAACGGGTAAGATCCGCGGGCTTTTTATATCGTTCATGCTGTTTTCCCTGTTTGGTACGATAGTCTTCGTAGTTTGGTTTGGTGTGGGGTTGATGCAGGCGGGGGAATTATCGTTTGGGGATTTGACGGCCTTTGTGATTTATACCACGTTTGTAGGCGCGAGCATGGCCGGGTTTGCGGATCTCTACAGCCAGCTGCAGAAGACCCTGGGTGCCACGCAGCGGGTACGGGAGTTGATCAGGGAGCCAGGTGAAGATGTAATGACGGTAAGGGTGCCTTTGCAGGAGAAATACAAGCTTCGGGGCCAGGTGACGTTTGAAGGTGTTCATTTCTCGTATCCATCGAGGTTAGAAATGAAGGTTTTGAAAGATGTAAACCTCGTAGCGCAGCCAGGTGAACAGATCGCGTTGGTTGGGCCCAGCGGTGCCGGTAAGTCGACAATGGTTTCGATGTTATTGCAGTTTTACAACCCGGATCAGGGCCGGATCTTATATGATGGGCTAGATGGTCAGGACATTCCATTATCGCAGTTGCGGCAGCAAATGGCCTTTGTGCCGCAGGACGTGATGTTATTTGGCGGAACCATTAGGGAGAACATAGCCTATGGAAATCCGGATGCTTCGGAGGAAGAAATTTATGCGGCGGCGAGAAAAGCCAATGCGCATGATTTCATCGTCAGTTTCCCTGAGAGCTACGACACAGTCGTTGGTGAGCGCGGGATCAAGTTAAGCGGCGGCCAGCGCCAGCGTATAGCGATAGCCCGGGCGATTTTAAAAGATCCTGTTATCCTGATTCTGGACGAAGCCACCAGTTCATTGGATTCAGCTTCCGAGTCATTGGTACAGGAAGCCCTTGAGAATCTGATGAAAAACCGTACGTCGTTTGTGATTGCGCACAGGCTATCGACGGTACGAAATGCTGATAAGATTTATGTGCTCGACAAGGGCCAGATAGTAGAAAGCGGCACGCACCAGGAGTTGATGGATGTTGAAGAAGGCTTGTACAAGAGCCTGAGCAAGTTGCAGTTTGCGAGTGTGGAGGTGGATTAGAAGGTTGCCGTTTTGCCAGTCGGGACGAGGTTTTATATTTCGTATATTTGAGTAATGGAACTGAATGTCGACATAGCGTTTGAACAGCTTGTAGAGATAGCTAAAAGACTTCCTGCAACAAAATGGAGTAAGCTTAAAGAGGAAGTGGAGAAGAATGCGACTCAATCAACTAAGTCTAAGCACCTTGAATCTTTTCTACTTAAAGCTCCGACATTTACTAAAAAACAGATTGATAACATCGGCAAGACCAGAAAATCAATCAATCAATGGCGGGCAAAATAGTTTTAGCCGATACATCTGTTCTCATTGATTTCTTTCGCAAAACTGATAAGGTGAATTCCCGCCTGCTAGGTCTGGTTAGGCAAGACTATATGTTTTGTATTTCTGCGATTACCGAGTTCGAGATTTATACGGGAGCTACAGAAAATCAATATCAATATTGGAATGATTTTTTGAGAAAGACCCAAGTTCTTTCATTTGACAAAGATGTTGTTAAGGTTGCTGTGGAGATTAGTAAAGCATTGAAACATAAACGCAAACAGATTGATATGGCGGATCTCTTTATTGCTGCCACTGCAATTGATAACAACATGCCTTTGGCAACTCTTAATAAAAAGCATTTCGAGAGAATTGACAAACTCGAACTGGTTTAGAAGTTAGGTCCAGTGAAATATAAATGTGTACTGGATCTGTTCCATTTCTGATTCTTCTATATTTTCCCGCTTTCTGAGTGCCTATTTAATATAATGTCCATTATCGGATCATTGACCCCATAGCAGAAAGGACGCTGCTCCATGCAGACTTGCCACCGGGGTGAATGTCCGATAATTTATATTATGTTAAGTAAGATTTTAGGGTGATACCCATAATGGTGCGCTGTTTTATACTTTGCTTCTAATCATCCTTACTGGATCTGGTACTACTCACCCTACTATTGCACTGCCCTTTTGAGAACTCTAGGAAGGTTCAAAATCGGCCAACTATTGAAACTCGAGAATTATTGCAGTCAAGAAAATGCGTCGTGGCGAATTTCTATTTGGATCCGTATTAACTGCGACGCCCTGATTTCAGGTTCTAACCCCGATTCCTGCGTGAACTCCATTTCCGTTCAGAATCTGATTTTTTTGTAATCCTGAGCTTTGGTCAAATCGACTTTGGATTTGTTAGCCATTTTGACCTTCACCCTGGGGCAGAAAAAAGACCACCTTTTTGAGGTGGTCTTAAGACTAATCTTCTTGGATGATCAATTACTGTTTAATCACCTTGAATACTTTTTTGTTAGTACCCTGTTGCACCAGGATCATGTAAATTCCTGGGCGCAGTCCGTCGCCAAACCTGAAGGTTCCGCTTGGATCAACTTTGTACTCTTTCACCATCCTGCCCTGAACATCGGTAACAACCACATTCAGTTTCTCTTTATTTCCTCCTGTAAAGGTTAGATTAAAGACGTTCACTGATGGGTTCGGGAAGATGTTGGCTTTAAGTTCAGGAGTATCCCGATCTCTGATAATGCCCGATCCGTTCGGTAATGAATTAGTCAGAATTGTTGTAGTTACAACGGCACCGTTAACCTGGATGTTACCGCTGGATATTGGTAACTCAGAAGTAAGATTGCTCGCAAAGTTACTTGAGTATATCAATGTGCCAGTTGAATTTCTAACTTCAATACTGTAGGTATCAACATTAGTACCAGGTTCCCCTTTGTCTTTCATCTTCATGATCATTGTCAAAGTTCCAACATTCGTAATTTCTAATCCGGTTATCGTATTGTACAACTTAACTTTTGATGTTAACTCGGCGATCTTATTTTTCGAATCAGTTGCATTCACGGCTAGCGTTCCATTTACTCCGCCGACTATTCCTTTGAATTGGTAAGGGATACCATTGTTCCTAACAATTACAGTGACAACGCCTTGAAGGTTAGTTCCACTCTTATTGTATTTCACATTGAAGCCGAAGTTTGTCTTGGAATTTAGGTCAGCTTTATACGAACCCTGGCTATTAAACGGAGTTGGATGACGCAAGGTACCACCACCTGTGATAAACTCTCCCATCGTCTTAGATACCGTTATTGTTCCATCTAATATATTTCCATTATAGTACCCTCCCCCGCTTCCGCCGACTTCAATTGATATAGAATAGCTGATAGCATTTGCACTTCCAATATCAATTGTGGTTTCCAATTGAATATATCCCACCTTAATGTCGGCGCTAGTCAGAGTTACAGTTTGCCACGGCATGTTGATGGGTATCGGAGTCATCGAAGCTGTTTGAGGTGTTAGTACAAATCGTGCTTTTGCCAGAGAGATATTACCGGCGTCTGCGTCAGAATTGCCAGTCAGGTAACTGATATCATAAATATTTGCACGAAGCAGAACCTTAGCAGTCGTTGCAGTTGCAGAACCAGTACTACCGAAATCCTGACCTGTATACTCAGCTGTTGCATCTTCCCTGTTTATGGTCAAACTTGTAGTTGGATTATTGGTGAAAGCAATAGCATTGCTGAAAGG
>JANMHK010000492.1:0-2893 GCA_031375135.1 Sphingobacteriales bacterium
CGGCGGCTTTCTTAACAGCTTTCTTAGCTACCTTCTTAACAGCAGCTTTCTTAGCTACCTTCTTAACAGCAGCTTTCTTAACAGCTTTCTTAACAGCTTTCTTTGCTACTTTTTTTGCAGCAGCTTTCTTTGCAGTGGCCATGTTTTTTAGAATTTAATGGTTTAAGTAAATGGGTTACTTACCATAAAAGTAGAAAACTTTTGATTTCCGCAAAAAAATATTTTTTTTCTGCTCAAAAATCATTAGACCACCAAATATGAAATACTGAGAATTAGCCAGCTATCTGGACGGGGGCAACGGAGATCGAAGTCTTGTTATTCTTTCCTTTTTTGAATTCTACAATACCATCAGAGAGTGCGAAAATGGTAAAGTCTTTTCCAAGACCAACATTTTTGCCGGGATGATATTCTGTTCCGCGCTGGCGTACAATGATGTTACCTGCAGCTGCGGCCTGGCCTCCGAATATTTTGACACCGAGACGTTTGCTTTGTGAATCACGACCGTTCTTAACACTACCTTCACCTTTTTTATGTGCCATGGTAAAACGAGTTTAATGGTTTTCGCTTATGCGATCTTGTTGATCTTAATTTGAGTGAATAAAGTACGATGTCCTTTCTTCTTCCTGAAACCTTTCCTTCTCTTCATTTTGAAAGCGATCACTTTGTCACCTTGTTTCTCACCAAGGATCTCTGCATTCACTTTCACATTCACATCCTGACCCAAGGCAATTTTACCTTCGTTCTCAGTAAATAATACTTCTGTGAATTCTACCTGATCCCCGGCGTTACCGGTAAGATGAGGTACATACAGGTTCTGGCCTTCCTGGACCCTGAACTGCTGACCGGCGATCTTTACAACTGCAAACATGATATGCCAAAATTTAGGAGTGCAAAGGTATGGGTAAATTACTTACTTGCAAAGAATTGAGGCAAAAAAAGTTATGGGCGGCAGCCTAAACATTGAAATGTAAAATTATCTTTGTTTCATATTCTTGCCATATTTCGATGAAGATCAAATCTTTCCTTGCCAGGCCCTTTGCCAATTACGTATATAAGAAGATACGGAAAAGCATGTCAACCGCCGTGGAAGATCAAAAAAAGATCTTCAAAGACCTCATTAAAGCCGCTAAGAATACCGAGTTCGGGAAGGACCACCATTTTCAGGATATCCACAGCTACGAAGATTTTAAAAAAGCAGTCCCAATCAGGGATTACGAGCTTTTTAAGCCCTATATCCAGCAGATCAAAGACGGAAAACACAATGTGCTCTGGAAAGGCCAGCCCATCTATTTCGCCAAAACCTCCGGAACCACCTCGGGGGTCAAGTATATTCCCATTACGAAAGATTCGATCTCAAATCATATTAATACGGCCCGGAACGCCCTTCTCTGTTATATCGCAGAATCGGGTAACCACCTGTTTACCAACGGGAAAATGATCTTTCTCTCGGGTTCTCCCGAGCTGGAACGTGTTGGAGGGATCCCGACGGGGCGACTCAGCGGTATAGTTAATCATCACATTCCCAGCTATTTACGTACAAATCAACTTCCTAGCTACGAAACCAATTGTATCGAAGACTGGGAAACTAAACTGGACAAGATCATTGAGGAGACCAGCCCGGTAGACATGACCCTGGTCAGCGGCATACCCCCGTGGATGCAAATGTATGTTGACCGCCTTCAACAGGTCACCGGGAGAAAAGCCGGCGATCTTTTCCCAAATCTCACGGTGCTCGTCCACGGAGGCGTGAATTTTGAGCCCTATAAGGCCCGCCTATTTAATGCCATTGGTCGTAAAATCGATACCATTGAAACTTTTCCAGCCTCAGAAGGCTTTTTTGCTTTCCAGGACTCGCAGAAAGAGGCAGGTTTACTTCTGAATACGGACTCCGGGATATTTTTTGAGTTTGTCCCGGCTTCGGAGATTTTTAATGAAAATCCAACACGGCTTTCCCTGCAAGACGTTGAAATAGGGGAGAATTACGTACTCCTGGTCAACAGCAATGCGGGTCTTTGGGGCTATAATGTAGGCGATACCGTGAAATTTGTCTCAACTGCGCCTTATCGTTTACTCGTTACCGGAAGGATAAAACATTATATTTCTGCGTTCGGGGAACATGTGATCGGGGAGGAAGTAGAGTCAAGCCTGATAAAGGCCGCAGCTGAGTCGGGTGTTCATATCACAGAATTCACCGTGGCACCCATGATCGAACAAGGTCAGGGCAAGTCTTACCACGAGTGGTTTGTGGAGTTTGAAGAAGACCCTGCCAGCCTTGAGGATTTCTCTAACCTGGTGAATAATAACCTGTGCGAAAAGAACATATATTATGATGACCTTATACGTGGTCAGATCCTCAAACCACTTGTGATCAGGAAACTCAGGAAGAATGCGTTTATAGATTATATGAAATCGATAGGTAAACTGGGCGGTCAAAACAAAGTACCCCGGTTGAGTAACGACCGAAATATCGCGGAGGCCCTGGAGCCCTATACTGTTAGCTCTGAAACTCGTATTTTTAATAACTGAACCCTATTGCGGGGTCAAACGCTACTCCTTACATATTATTAACAAAGGAATGAGGAAACGAATAGGCATTTTCGGATCAACCGGATCGATAGGAAAACAAACACTGGATGTCATAGAAGCAAATCCTGATAAATTTACTGTCGCAATACTTACTGCTCACTCTAATGATGAGCTTCTCATTGAACAGGCCACCCGACATAAACCGGCTTGTGTGGTCATTGTGGATGAAGGAAAATTCGGGGAAGTTAAAAAAGCACTTGCGCCCTTAGGTATAAAAGTCATGAGTGGCGAGGCGTCCCTGGAAGATGCGGCCGAAATGGATGTGTACGACATGATGCTTGCCGCTATTGTAGGTTTTGCAGGCCTT
>JANMHK010000506.1:0-2276 GCA_031375135.1 Sphingobacteriales bacterium
GCCACTGGGGATGACCAACAGTTCTTACAATCAACCCCCTGCTGATACCACCGTACTCGCTTCCGGTCACGAGCGAGATGGCAGCAGGATAGACGGGAAATTCCACATCTACCCGGAGCAGGCAGCAGCCGGACTGTGGACCACTCCAACGGATCTGGCCAAGTACATCATTGAGTGCCAGAATGCACTGGCGGGAAAATCAAGGAAATTGTCCCAGGAGTTAATGATCCGTCGAATGACACCTTATATCGATTCCAACGCCGCATTGGGTGTGTTTATCACCAGGAAAGACGATCGGACATATTTTAATCATAATGGCAGCAATGCCGGATTCCTTTGTGCATCTTATGGCAGCATGGATGGCGGAGATGGCATAGTGATCATGACGAATGGAGAGAATTTTTCGATTATCGAAGAACTTACCAATAGTGTGGCGAGGGTTTATGGCTGGAAAGATTTTTTCAAGCCTGAGTTCAAGAAGGTAGTCAAGCTGTCAACAGAAGAAATGGACCGGTTCGTAGGAAGTTTCAAATTGCAGACAGACACGCTGATCATCACCCGATGCGGTGAAGATCTTTGTATCCGTCAGACTGCTCAGCCAGAGCCCGGGTTTAAAATACTTTTTACCAGCCCCGACGAATTCAGCGTTATTGAAGTGCCTTCAGCTGTGTTTAAAGCTGTGCGCAATGAACAGGGTTTGGTGGAATCACTGGAATTTCGTCAAAACGGACTTGCTATACCTTGCCCGAGAATTAAGGTGCAATAATTAAATTATAAACAGTGAGAGGTTTCTTATTTCTGATCGCATATACATTTTTCGCATTACCGGTCACTGCCCAGACGGGCAAAACGCTAAGACCGAACATCGTTATTTTTTTGGTAGACGATATGGGTTGGCAGGATACATCAGTTCCTTTCTGGTCAGAAACCACACTGCTCAATAAACGGTACCGCACGCCCAATATGCAGCGGTTGGCGAATGCAGGCGCGAAAATGACCAATGCCTATGCAACGCCTGTTTGTACGCCCACACGTGTCAGCATGCTGACTGGGATGAATGCCGCGCATCATCATGTAACCAACTGGACCTCGCCTGTTAAGAATAATAATACGGACAATAACGACGTGCAAATGGCTCCGGCAACCTGGAACATTAATGGTCTTAGTCCTGTTTCGGGTGTGCCGGGCACTATTCACGCAACGCCGTTTCCAATGCTCTTGAAAGATGCCGGATATTTCACCGTACATGTGGGCAAGGCCCATTGGGGTTCCAGCGGAACGCCAGGATCGAATCCCTATAACCTGGGTTTTATGGTGAACGTGGCAGGCCATTCAGCAGGTCATCCCCAATCTTATCTCAGTGAAGATAATTACGGAAATATTCCCTCTAAATCCAGTATCCAAGCCGTTCCCGATATGGAGGAATACTATGGCTCAGGTACTTTTCTTACCGATGCACTAACGCGCGAAGCCTTAAAAGCACTTGACGCGCCTATAAAAAACAAACAGCCTTTCTTTTTACATCTTTCCCATTATGCCGTGCATGTGCCGATCATGGCCGACCCTCGTTTCTTGCAAAAATATCTGGATGCAGGGCTGGATTCTATAGAAGCAAAATATGCTACGCTGGTGGAAGGGATGGACAAGAGTTTGGGGGATCTGATGGATTATCTCGAACAGAAAAAAGTGGCTGACAATACCATCATCATCTTCCTTAGCGACAATGGTGGCCTGAGCACCAAACCGTCGAGGGGCGGCGCAGCTCATACCCAGAACCTGCCCCTGAAAGCGGGTAAAGGTTCATTGTATGAAGGCGGAATCCGCAATCCGATGATCATCAAATGGCCGGGCGTGGTAAAGCCAAACACCATCAACACCAACCAGGTGATCGTTGATGATCTGCTGCCTTCTATTCTCGAAATGGCACAGCTTAAGAATTATAAAACCATTCAGACTATCGATGGGAAAAGTTTTGTTTCCCAGTTGAAAAATCCAAATAGCCCGGTGGCGGAAAGGGCGTTGATCTGGCATTACCCCGATAAGTGGATACCCGGTGACGGACCGGGCATCAATTATTACAGCGCGATCAGAATGGGAGATTGGAAACTGATCTACGAGATGAGAACCGGCAAAAAAGAGTTGTACAATTTGAAAGATGATATTGGCGAAGAGCAGGATCACGCGCTTGCAAATCCGGATAAAGTAAAAGCTTTATCCACTGTATTATCTGATCAACTGCGCAAATGGAACGCGCCCATGCCCATTGTAAAATCAAC
>JANMHK010000521.1:0-5799 GCA_031375135.1 Sphingobacteriales bacterium
CCCGAACCACAGTTCGAAGGACAAACAAAAACCAAACTGGGTAATTCAGAGGTAATCGGTGTGGTAGACAATGCGGTTTCCAAAGTACTGATCGCATACCTGGAAGAAAACCCCAGGGAAGCCAAGAACATTATTAATAAAGTGATCCTGGCCGCCCAGGCGCGGGCTGCAGCCCGAAAAGCCAGGGAACTGGTGCAACGAAAAACAGTACTTACAGGTGGCGGTATGCCTGGTAAACTGTCCGACTGCTCCGAAAGGGACCCATCAAAATGCGAATTGTTCCTGGTTGAGGGTGACTCGGCGGGCGGAACGGCTAAACAAGGCCGCGACAGGCATTATCAAGCCATCCTGCCACTGCGGGGTAAGATATTAAACGTAGAAAAAGCCATGGAACACAGGATCTACGATAATGAGGAGATCCGCAACATGTTTACTGCGCTCGGAGTTAAAATAGGTACCACGGAAGATCCAAAAGCCCTTAACCTGGATAAACTGCGTTACCATAAGCTGATCATTATGACCGATGCCGATGTGGATGGCAGCCATATTGCTACGCTTATTCTGACCTTTATCTTCAGGTATATGAAAGCACTGGTTGAGCAAGGATATGTTTACATTGCACAACCACCGCTGTACCTGGTGAAGAAAGCAAAAGAGCAGGCATATGCATGGAACGAGGATCAGCGCAGGGGCCTGGTGGAAAAATTTGGAAATGGAAGGGAAGACTTGGTGAACGTACAGCGATATAAAGGTCTTGGGGAGATGAACGCCGAGCAGCTTTGGGATACTACCATGAATCCTGGCACGCGCACGTTGAAGCGAGTGACCATTGAAAGCGCGGCTGAAGCTGACAGGATATTCAGCATGTTGATGGGAGATGAAGTGGCACCGAGAAGGGAATTCATTGAATCCCACGCACGTTATGCAAATCTTGACATTTAATACAATCAAAAATCAATTGTTATGGCAAACACAGACATGCTCACAGCCTATAATGTAAAAACGAAGGAAAAAAACGTTCCTATCCACGATGCAATAGTAACCCGCACCGCAAAAGGTGGTTATATGGCACAGGGCAATGATGGTAAAGGAAACAAACTCACAGCTTTGCTGGGAGAAGCAAAAGCACTGGCAGCAATTAAAGCCGGAACTGCCAAGCAAGGTTGGTAATTTTCACACTCTATTAATAGGGCCTTCAGTAAATTTGAAACTTACTGAAGGCTTTTGCGTTCCCAAAATTGACCCATGAAGAAGATCTTTTTTGTTCTGGCCGCCAGCTGCCTGCTGTTCTCAGGCTGCATTAACATTACAGAAGAACTGTTTTTGGAAAAAGACGGATCAGGCAACTACAGCACTACCATCAAACTCGATAAGCTTGATGAAATGATGGAGATGATGAAGAGTTTTGCACCTGACTCCATGAATACCGAAAGCGCCATCGGTGTATTGAAAGACTCTGTCCAGCACATGATGGGAGACATTTCTTCTATTCCCGGAATTACCAATCTGAAAAATGAAAGGCCGGACAGCTCTACCTACAAAATATCTTTTCGGTTTAAAGACGTACAGGCACTTAATGCGGCGTTGAAAAAAAGGAACAATGGGAAAACAAATACGGGAGATATATTCGCCTTCAGCAAAGGAAGCCTGAGCTGTAACGACAAGTCGATCGGCGGGATGAGCAGCCTCATGGATGAATTGAGTAAACAACAATCTGCGGGAGTCGACGGCGCCCCTGAAATTGACCTGGCACAAATAAAGGCCTTGATGACGATGCTGGATTGGAGACTAACGATGAAAACCATTTACCATTTCCCCGCCAAGGTTACGAACTATACCAATAAAATGGCTGTACTGTCGGAAGACCGCAAAACACTCACCCTCGAATTGGATCTGTTGGACGATCAGAAAGACAAGACCCTGGAGAACAAGGTGGAGTTCAGGTGAAATGTGATGAATGTGGTGAATTTGACCATCATCACATTTATTACATTCCCATCTGCGGCTCGCCAACTTTTACTAAATTGTCACATACAAAAAATTAGGTATGAACTCCAGGAGACATTTTATCAGCAACTCGGCAAAGATCGCTACCGGAATAGGCATCATAAGTGGTTTGCCTGAAGAAAGCTTCGCCTATATACGTAAACGAATTTCCCCCAACGACAAGATCGGCGTCGGCGTAATCGGCATCAACGGCATGGGGTGGGCGGACCTTCGGGCTATGCTGAAGAGCAATCCCGATACCGTTTGTACGGCTATCTGTGATGTTGACAGTAACGTACTCGATAAACGGGCGCAAGAGATCGAGACGATGTTCTCTATGAAGCCGGTGCGATATAACAATTACACCAAGTTGCTGCAGGATAAAAACGTGGACGTAGTGATTATTGGAACACCCGACCATTGGCACTGTATGCAGGCCATTGATGCATGTGCTGCCGGTAAAGATGTGTATGTGGAAAAACCGATCGCCAATTCGATTTACGAGGCCCGTGCCATGGTCAATGCGCAGGAAAAATATAAGCGCGTAGTTCAGGTTGGTCAATGGCAACGCAGCAACGCACATTTCCAATCTGCCCTCGAATTTCTTCGCTCCGAAAAATTAGGCAAGATCCGAATGGTCAAATCATGGGCCTATATGGGCTGGATGAAAAACATTCCCAAAAAACCTGATGAACCGGTTCCTGCGGGAGTTGACTATACTCAATGGTTAGGGCCTGCTCAACAAAGACCCTTCAATCCAAACAGGTTCCATTTCAATTTCAGATGGTTCTGGGACTATGCAGGTGGTTTGATGACCGACTGGGGCGTACACCTGGTCGATTATGCCCTGCTTGGTATGAATGCCAAAGACCCGCTTACCATCATGGCCAGCGGCGGAAAGATGGCCTACCCGGATGACGCCGCAGAAACGCCAGATACCCTGGCCACGGTCTATGATTTCGGAGATTTTATTATGCTCTGGGAACATGCCCAGGCCATAGACGGTGGGCCTTATGGGCGCACCCATGGCATTGCCTATATTGGCAATAAAGGGACCCTGGTGTTGGACCGGGAAGGATGGGAAGTAATCCCTGAGGGAAAGCAAATGGAAGCAGTTGCAAAAGTGAAAAGAACAGACGATGGCCTTGCCAACAACACTAAGAATTTCATAGACGTGGTTAAGAGCCGCGACTTTGCAAAGCTGAATGCACCCATACAACAAGGGGCCATTGTAGCAACCGTTTGCCAGATGGGAAATATCGCCTATAAGACCGGTAAGAAACTTACATGGGATAAGAAAACCCAGCTGTTCACCGATAGAGATGCGAATCAATTGATAACCCCATCATACCATAACAATTATAAACTCCCAAAAATCTAATTATGCGAATACTGATTATTGCAGGCCTTCTATTTTGTTCAGCGGCCGTCAACGCCCAACAAATCGATCGCTCAAAAGGTGATCCGAAGATCAGTGAGTACTGGGAGCCGCAACCGCCGGTTGTTACTCCGGGGAAGACATCGCAGGATCCACCGAGTGATGCCATCGTTCTTTTTAACGGAAAAGATTTTTCCGCATGGAAAGGCACTAAAACACCGGAAGTAAATTGGACCATCGAGAATGGCGCAATGGTAGTTAAACCGGGAAGTGGCAATATTTCAACGAAACAAGGATTTGGAGACTGCCAGTTGCATATTGAATTTCGTACGCCTGCTAAGGTTGAAGGTGAGAGCCAGGGGCGCGGCAACAGCGGTATCTTCCTGATGGGAAAATACGAGTTGCAGGTGCTTGACAATTACAACAACAAGACCTACGTGAATGGCCAGGCAGGAAGTATTTATAAGCAGCTCCCACCGCTGGTGAATGCCTGCAGACCGCCCGGTGAATGGCAGACTTATGATGTTGTATTTATAGCCCCCAGATTCTACCCGGATGGAAGGGTGCAATCACAGGCACGGATCACCGTAATTCACAATGGTGTGCTGGTTCAAAACAATGCTACGCTATGGGGTAGTTCAGAATATATAGGATCACCAGTCTATCAAAAACATGGCGATAAAGAGCCGATATCTCTGCAAGATCATAACAACACAACTGCATTCAGAAATATCTGGATCCGAGAACTGTGACGCGGCAGCGGGGCGCGGCCGCCAATGTGATGAATGTGATCAATGTGGAGAATGTGGAGAATCCAGATCAAAGACATTCACCACATTTATCACATTTTACTTCAGGAGCCTAAATGTAAATGGGTACCTGTATATTCTATTCTCACTTGCTTTAAGGGCAGCAATGATGCAAAGCACAACGTCCATGATTGCGGGTACCCACAGAAAGATGATACCTATAAGCGTAATGAAAAGAATAAAACTGATAATCCCCAGCGTAAGCTGAAAATTGAATGCCTCTTTGGCATGTTCAGCAACATAGGGTGAATCATCCTTCTTCCATAAATAGATGATCAATGGAGGAAGGATCCAGAAAAATATCCCCAACGCATGGCAAAGGATGGCAAGTGTTCTTTCGTCGTCTGTTGGTTTATATGACCCCGGCTCCACACCTTCTTTTTTAAAACTGCTTTCCCAATATGACTGTTGCTGATTCATTTTATATGGATTGTACTTATAAATATAACTTTTTCGTAGTATTCTCCGCCAGACTGCCCCTAACTGCCTCCTAACTGCCCCGACTGTTTTCCAAAGTTACCAGCTACTCATTTGCCGTTCTCTCGGGCAGCATTGATCACTATCTTTTGCATGTTTTAATGTTACCTTTAAAACTGCAAAGCCTGCTATGTCAGGTCCCAAAAACATAACCACACCAACCGGCGTTTGCTCTTTTCGGGGTGATTTTGTCATCCTGGCCTTGTTGCAGCTCGTCTTTTTCAATTTTGCAGCGGCCCAGGAGTATACTGACAGATACAGAATCGTGGAATGGAACAATGTTAACGGACTGTCGCTTGGTTTTAAAAACAGTGCGATTCAGGATGCCAATGGCTTTTTGTGGATCACCAGTCCACTGGGCATTAATAAGTTCGACGGGGGGCGATTCGAAGTATACCATCCAGAGATATCCGGAACTGCAAAACCCAATAGTTCCTATAGTTTTTCACTGGTTGAAGACAGTGCCCATAACCTGTGGATCGGGACCAATAAAGGCCTTCTTTTTCACGATACCAAGGCAGATACCTTTGGCAGCATCTTCCCGAAAATAACCTCCTATGCGACCATTACCACCATTATCCCGTTCGCTGCCAGCTCAACTGATATTTTCTGCATTGAATCTGCAAACCGGATCGTAGCCTATAACCATGCCAAGTTCCAGCGGAAACTGATTGCAACCATACCCGGCGATCTTACGCTGAAGAACAATTTGATGATGCAGTCGGCGGTTTATGATCCGGTGCAGAACAAGATCTGGATCGTAAAAGGAGATCAGCTTGATCAGCAGGACGGTCTGATATCTATTGATGTACAAACTGGCAACCAGAGCTATATTACCTGGCCCTGCCTGCATCCTGACCTTAAACACAAACATAGCCTCAGAAGTATTTGCCTGGATAAGAGCAGAAGACAAATATGGATCAATTGCGCAGACGGCTTGTTATGGTATAACCTTGAAACAGGCCAAATCGACCATTCTTCCGCCCTGCAAAAATTCTCCGACTCCAACAAATTCCTCAATGCTCTCGGCATCACGTTAGATAATGAGGAAAATGTTTGGCTGTCCACCCATTCTAACGGCATGTTCATTTATCATCCAGGGCAGGATCGCATAGAGCCACTGTTCAGCGATCCTTCACTTCAGCAGAA
>JANMHK010000006.1:0-2910 GCA_031375135.1 Sphingobacteriales bacterium
TCCACCGCTCATGATCAGCCGTACGATAGGCTATAAATCACAACAGCATTCCTTGTATCCTTTCCATGGGCGGCGGCTATTCACCTGATGTCTGACATATAGAGAATGCACACTACAATAGGTTCAGGGTGGCGAAGGCAATATTTTGAATGGTATTACCACTGGGTAATAATAACCGGCGTAAGGTTGCCAGGTCCTTTTACAGTTAAGGATCCATGGCCCGTCATTAAACTGGCACGGTCTTCCATTCCGATCTCCACCTTCACTTTATTTATTCCCTTGTTTACGAGATCCACATTATCATTAAAACTCTTATTTCCGGGATCGTCTTTGTCTAGTCCCGGCGCATTTACTTTAACTTCTACTTTTGCTTCTGTCACAAGATTTACGTCTTTCAAGCCGGTTTTGTCGAACTCCATCTCTACAAACTCGCCAACGGTTGCTTTTGCTTTCACCGGTCCTATGCTTTTACCCGCGCTTAATTCCACACCTGCTTTTGCAACGGCGGTCCAATCGGTTTTACCCGTTTTATCTGTATTGATGGTTACTGTTCCTTCCACAGATATTCCTGCTTCAACGGGCAAGGGAACTAATTCTGTGCTAACACCCACTTTAGGTGTAAGGACAAGGGTGGAGCGTTCAAATTCATTTCCTACTTCCACGATCGTATTTTTGACCCCCATTCCCAGAATGGGAATACTTTTCAGAAACCCGGCATCATATGTTGTGGTGGTATGGCTGCAATTGATCGTCTGGGTGATAAAGGGAAACTTGATCTCTGCGGTATACTTGCAAGCGCTGCTGAAGTCGAACTCTGCAAGTTTGAACGGCTTCTGTTCATCTTCCTCTTTACAATCCTCATAGGTGTATACCGCAAACTCGGGCTGAAACTCGGGGGATGCCAATTTGCCCAGGTAAGTGCCTAATAATTCAAGCTTGATTATTTCAAACTGCAAATCATCCGTAGTGGTGAACTGGCTCCAGTAAACCATTTCACCACAAAACTGCCTGAAGTAACTTAAATGTTGTTCATCAAAGGTTTGTTTTCGTTCATTATACATTCTTACAAACTCACCTTCTGCATCCCGGTGACAGGTGCATGGCGCTTCGGGCACACATCTTTTTCTTTCTTTTTTGATTCTTTCAAGATCCTCACTTAGGCTTAAAAAATCTCTGCTTAATTTTTCCAATTGGCCCTCAAAAAATGTTTTTCGTTCCTCCATTTGCAATGATGCTTTTTCCATGTAGATGGGGACTTGCATATACGAGGCCAATGCGTTTAACGAACTCGGATTCTGCATGTTCCCTGAAGTCAGCTTTTGAAGGTCAGCGCTATACTTTTCTGTCACTTCGCGTAATGCTGATTGCTGCTTTGTCAATTCTGCGTTGCATTCCTCCTGAAATGCTTCCCAAACTGGTTTTAACGTAATGGATTCAGCAACCGATTTGGGATATGGCGGACGCTTATATTTACTGAGAACAAGTGGGTCACCATCAGGCTTAAAGGGGATCCTCAGATCTTTTAGCTTCAGCTCGTACCCTAACTTGTGAAGCTTATCCTGTTTTTCCTTCGTGTATGCATGCTGTATGGATTTCCGTATGAGCTCCACGGCTTTGCTTGTCTGCCCCTTACTTTCGGCTATGTCTGCCAGGGTCAGGGTTGCCTGGGGATGGTGGGAGTAAATAGCAGTTGCATTGTTCAGGTATTTTTCAGCCTTATCAATGTCACCCAGGCCAAACCATGCCTGACCCAGGTTGTTGAGGAGAATGATGTTATCCGGGATCTTCGTTATCAGGTTCTCCAATATCGGTATCGCGAGCTGTTCCCCGCCCATCATCGTGAGCATGGAAGCATAATTATTAAGATTGTATGGCGTGGGCGTATCCGCACAAACCTTTCCCAACACAAAAAGCGCGATCTGTTGATTTCCCGCCGCCCAAAAACCCATTGCCGTGTTGCCGCGGTCTTCCCTGCTGATGCCCTCTTTTTCCAAATAGGCGTAAACTGCTTCACCTGTTGTAGCCAATTCCGCATCAAGAATTCCGTTTATTTTTCTGTGGACCGCTCCTACATAATTCTTAAGGCGAGCATCGGTTACGCCTTTTGCTATGCCGGCAATACGGACATTGTCTCGTTTGGGCACCAGCCGGCTCTCATTCTCCCATGCCTCAGCCATATCTTTCGCGCTGAACTTCTGGAAATCCTGCGCTGATGGCATTTTGGTGGATGGCGGTTTAGGTTTGGTTTGTGTAAACGCCAAAACTGCAATGCAAAAAAAGAATAAAGCCAGGAAGTATTTCTTCATATATCAAGCAGTTTATCATTAATCTCTGTTTAAAAATAAACTATAAAACTGCAACGATGTATCCCCTTAAAACAGGAGGGCGGAGGCATTGGGCAATAGGCATTGGGCAGTGCCTACTTTTTCTCCCCAGGCGGCAGGTTATTCGCGGTTAGCTTATTACAATATCATACTTCCCCAACAAACCCGGAAGGCCGATCAAAGCGAATCTTGTCTTTTTCAGAATATTCCGGCTGGGATCGAAGTTGTAGTTGAACGAACTTGAAAAATCGACCCTGGTCAGGTTGGTGCCGGCGAATATGGCGCGCTCTAAATTGCAGTGGTCAAATACACAGCCGGTCAGGTCTGCCTCCGAAAAATCCACTTCTTTCAATTCACAGTTTTTAAACCGTGTGTTCGGAATCTTAAGGGCGGTGAATGAACTCAGGTTCAGGACGCAGTTCTCAAACTCGGGCGGGTAAATAAACGGGATACAATCGTCAAAATGGAGCCCCACCATCTTACAACCCTCAAATACCACTTCCCTGAATGAAGCCCTGCTGAGCTTCGCCATACTCAAATTCGTTTCTTTGAACTGGCAGCCCATGAATACCTTGCCCGACAAATC
>JANMHK010000012.1:0-12291 GCA_031375135.1 Sphingobacteriales bacterium
AGCAACAAACTCCTCGTGTTTGATTTGACCGTTTGGAGCCTGATAGTTCAGGAAAAATAACATGGCTGTTTTGCTGCTGATGGCTTTCTCGAGCTCGTCAGCCGTTTCTACTACAACCGGAATGATCCCTGCGTTGGTAAGGGCATGGGTGTACGACTCATTATGGGCTTTTTGTACGATGACTTCCGTTTTTTCGAAACCCGAAAGATCAGGCAGTTTTCCAATTTTTAACTTGTCCTTTCCCGTTAGAACGGCTGCTGTTCCAAGAACCAGGGCGGACCAGCAACCTGCCGTAACCATGGCAGATTCAGCATGGCAAAGAGCGGCGATTTTTGCCCCGGCTTTATCCTGCACTTCGCTCATGATCATAAAATGTTCACCCGTATATTCAATGGTATCCATCACATCTTCGTCCATCAAAGAGGCAGTCATAAAGGTATATGTACCTGCTGCATTAATAAAGGTTCTGATGCCCAGTTCTTTGATAATATCCCGTTTCGGTTTTTTTGTTGGCTTTGCTGAAGGTTGTCCTGACGGATCTGTAAGGTTCACCATTCCTGCCAATGGTGTAACGGAAAGGTACTTGATGATATCCCTGCGTTTCATGAACGAAATTTATATGAGGGAACAAGGTAGTTAGAAAACTTGTGAGTCGTGTATTTCAGTTTTTGCGGATTCCCATCCCAGCATCGCGGTTTTTCTGATACTGCCCCAATGGTATTGACCGAAAGATCCCGTGGACAGGATTACGCGATGGCATGGTATGATAAAAGCAACGGGATTGTCACCCACTGCTGAGCCAACAGCGCGGGAAGCATTGGCGTTTTGAAGCTGGGATGCAAGGGTGCCATAGGTGGTGAACCTGCCCATGGGGATCTTCAACAATGATTCCCAAACTTTGATCTGGAAAGCTGTGCCTTTCAGGTGGAGTTTGATCTGGTTCAGGTTATTCCAGTCTTTATAGAAAATACCAAGCGCATTTTTTTGCAGTGGATCTGATTTTTGGGTCAAGGCTGCGTTGGGGTATGATGCGCGAAGTGCATCCCGGGCGGTGGTTTCATCATCGGCAAACGCCATGTGGCAAATACCTTTTGGTGTAGACGCGACAATGACTTTACCAAATGGCGTTTCGGCAAAGCTGTAGTTAATGGAAAGTGAAGCGCCGCCATTTTTATATTCCCCGGGGGTCATCCCTTCAATGTTGACGAAAAGGTCATGCAACCTCCCGGTACCGGAGAGTCCTGTTTCAATAGCCGTATCGAAAAGGGTAGCCTGTTGGTGTTTAAGCATTTGTTTGGCGTGTTCGATGCTGATGTATTGAAGGAATTTTTTTGGACTTACGCCGGCCCATTCGCTGAATAGCTTTTGGAAATGGAAGGGACTTAAATGTGCTTCTTCGGCGATTTCGTGTAGTTCAGGCTGTTTCCTGAAATGGGTCTGCAAATACTGGATCGCTTCAGCAATGCGGGTATATTGGTATGATGAATGGTCCATATTCGAATTTTCTGCAGTGTAAAATTGCCTGTTTCCCGCGAGAGAGAAAACCCGAAACTTGCGTATCCATGAAATAGGATGAAAAAAAACGCCCGGGCCGTTGTCAGGCCGTCCTTTTTATGGGAAGAAATTTATTGAGAGTTATTCAAAGCCCTTTCGGAAGATTCTTCGTTCCCCGTTGTTTTGATCAACTTGAATTGGGTTCGGCCAAATCGCCAGTTCAAGCTCACCTTCAATTGACGGGCTTCGTACTGGTACATGGATGCCAGGTATTGACCGGCAAAATCGGCTTTCCCTTTAAAAGTCCAAAGTTTCAGGAAGTCGGTACAAATGACCCTTAATGTACCCCTGCCCTGGTGAAATCCATATTGAAAGCCAGCATCTATACTATACATATTGTCAGCTGTAATAACCCCGCGCCAGAGGAATTTAGACTGGTAATTAGCGGTGAGATCAAAACTCAAATTCTTGTTTAGTTTGGCATTCTGCTGTATCATCACACTTACCCCTTTTACTTTTACATCGATGGGTCTGTTTTCCAGATTGGCCTGATTTCGAACATAGAAGGCATTCAGATTCGTGAACAGGGTGTACCATTTCTTGGACAGGTTATACGTGAATACCACGCTGTAATTATCGCCCGTTCCCAGGTTTCGGGGACCATAAAAAGATTTAACCCCGTCGAGTGTGTCGGGTACGGCAACTATTCCATTCTTTGTGTGGGTATAATTCAATGAAGTGGTGAGACCAAAGTTCCAGTTCATGTTGAGTCCAAAACTATTGGCATATTCAGGGAGCAAGGCAGGGTTTCCTCTGAAATAGCTATAGGCATCCAACCGGGATTCGAACGGATTCAGATCATTATAGGAAGGTCTGTTGATCCTTCTGCTATATGATCCTCCCCAGGAAAAATCCTCACTGGGTTTGTAAGTCAGGAAAACAGCAGGGAAAAGATCTGTGTAGTTACGTGTAAATGTGGAATCAAATTTTTTGTACTGACCGTTAACCTCTGTGTAACCCAATGACCTTCCGTCTGTGCTGGTGTTCTCCATACGCAGCCCGATATTCACACTGAGTTTGTTGTATGATCTTTCGTATGTAGCATAAGCCGCCTTCACCGTTTCAGTGTAATAGAACAGATTGTTACGTGAGGAATCAGGAACATAGGGGCCACTACCATATTGGCTGTCAAAACTTACGCTGTTATCTGTTTTTGCATTGATCAGTTTGAGACCGCCGGTAAAAGTTCCTTTTAGAAGGGCCTGGGTATAATCGAGTTTAGCGGTGAGCAATTTGATTGTTGATGCGGTATTGATCTGATAGTTCTGTTCGTACAAAGGAAGCTTGCCGGTGGAATCAAAAAATTGATTGGGTTGTAACTGGTCATTAGCGATATCGAACATTCCATAATCCACATCGGCGTTGAGCTCGTGGCCCAATGTGTCTTTAAAACGGTAGTTCAGGTCAATGTCCTTGAAATTCGAAAAACCGTTGTTCTGATTATTGGCGATCAGGATCCTGTCGAGCGCGCCTGTTGGGGTATAGACAATGGGCGTTCTGCTAAACACAGCCCGGTCCGATGCTGATGAAGTCATTGTTACTATTGTGCCAAACGTGTGCTTGTCGTTCAGAAAATAGTCCATCCCGCCTTTGAAATTGTGGCTTACCGTATGATTTTTCCAGGAAGTTTTCTGATCAAATGTACTATCGGGCAATCGGCGATAGACGTCCAGTTCGGTATAGCTAATTCCGTTATTGTAGTTATAGGTAGAGAAGGCGTTGATCTTGCTATTCCGGTGATTAAGTGAGCCTCCCGCATTATATTTTGAGTAAATGCCGAGGCGGTATTCTCCAAGCAAATTTCCGTTGGTGCCGAACTGTTTGTTCTTTTTGAGTTTAATATTGATGATTCCTCCCGTCCCGGCTGCGTCGTATTTGGAAGAAGGATTGTTAATGATCTCGATGGATTCAACCATGTTTGATTGTATCGACCGGAGGTAGTTGGCCAAATCCTGGGCCCGCAACGGACTTAGCCGCCCATCAATGTAAATCTGAACTCCGTTTCTACCGGCGATGCTGATATTTTCATCCTGATCCACAATAACACCGGGTGATCTTCTTAATAGTTCAACTGCGTCCATGCCGGTTGAATTAATGCTTTGTTCCACATTGAAAACGATCTTGTCGGCCTTTACCTCCACCATAGGGCGCTTGCCAATAACCGTTATCGTGTTTAAATCTTTCGATACTATATTGGATAGTGTAATACTGAACGATTTGTTGTTGATTCCGTCAAATGGGAATGCAGGCAACGTAGTATCGCCCGACACCACAGACCTGATTTTTATGAAATAATCCCCTTTGGCCAGACTGCTGAATTTGAAATCGCCGTTATTGCTGGTCACCGTAGATCTTGCGGACCCTGAATCGGATTTTAAATGAAGGGTAACTGTTGCTCCCGCAATGGGCTTGTTTGACTTGTTCGATAATAGGCCCTTGATCTCCTGGGCTGTGCTGGCCACACTGAGTAAAAATAGAAAAACGGTTAAAATAATTTTAATGCCCATTAGGGAGTTCGTTGGTTGGTCTGTTTTAAAGAAAGTTGCAAATATCTGTTAAATAGAGCAGGACGTCAAGTTTAGGGACGGAATGGGTCGTCAAAAAGCACTATTGGCTTTGGTTAGAAGTTAAAATCCTATTTTTAGAATGTCCCAATAAAATATTATGAAATATTCTACTTTATCCCGCTATCTGCTTGCGCCTTTATTCCTGTTCCTGGTAATCTTCTCGGCTTTTCGTCATGAAAGCCCTTTGATTTCTGGTGGCGAAAAACCAGAAAAGATCTGGGCTCAGTTTTGCTCCGGTTGCCATGGCGAACAGATGGCGGCGTTTACCGACAGGAAATGGAAATACGGTAATTCTGATTCTGCACTATTGGCTTCAATTAATATGGGTCACCCCGAGAAAGGCATGCCGCCATTTGCAACGGCATTCAGCGGCCCCGATAAAAAAGCACTGGTTGCTTATATCCAGTCGGGCATCAAGAACGCCGGCAAATACATTACGGAAGAGAAGATGACTTCGAATATTGTAAAAACCGAGAACAATAGTTTTCGGCTCGATACCGTGTTCAGTGGCATCAAAAACCCATGGTCCATGGACTTTCTTCCGGGTGGTGATATGATTGTGACAGACAGGGCAGGAAAGCTGTTTTTGGTGAAACCCGGTATGATCAAGCAGGAGATCACCGGCGTGCCGGCTGCTCATGTGGCAGGCCAAGGTGGACTACTTGACATAAAAATTGATCCCGCTTACCCAACCAACTCGACTATTTATTTGTCTTATGCAAAAGCAGTGACATCGGATTCAGGATTAGTCAAAACAACTGCGGTGTCTAGTGCGAAGTTGGACGGACTGATGTTGAAAGATGTAAAGGAGATCTTTGAAGCGAAGCCATATCAAAAAACAGAACACCACTACGGCGGAAGGCTGGAGTTTGGCAAGGACGGATATTTATACATTACCGTAGGTGATCGTGGAAAGCATTTTGATAATCCACAGGTCATGGATCATGATGGCGGAAAAGTGCATAGGATTAAAACCGATGGCTCTATTCCTTCAGACAATCCATATATTAATGTGAAAGGCGCAAGTGCATCTGTCTATTCCATGGGACATAGAAACCCGCAGGGTATGGTGATCAACCCAAAGACTGGTGATATCTGGGAAAGTGAGCATGGACCAAGGGGTGGTGATGAAGTGAACATTGTGAGGCCCGGAAAAAATTATGGCTGGCCAGTGATCACCTGGGGTTTGAATTATGATGGTACGGTACTTTCGAAACTCACCTCCAAGCCCGGCATGGAGCAACCGCTTCTGTACTGGGTGCCATCCATAGCCCCTTCCGGAATGGCCTTTGTCCAGGGGAATAAGTATAAAGGTTGGGAAAATGTGTTGTTGGTGGGTTCGCTTCGTTTTAAGTATTTAAATGTTTGTTACCTGCAAGGAGATAAAATAGTGAAGGAAGAAACGGTGATGAAAAATGTGGGTCGGGTGAGAGATGTAAGAATGGGGCCCGATGGATTTGTTTATGTGATGGTGGAAGATCAGGGCTTCATCTTCAGGTTAGTGCCAATTATGTAAACAATTATGTTATGGATAGAAAAGAATTCCTGGCCCAGCTCGGTTTAACCAGCGCTGCCATTTTCGCAGGTGCATGTTTAGGTGGTTGTTCGAAAGACGATAACGGTGGCGGTGGATCCGTCCCGCCTCCGCCAGCTGGAGTTAATTTTACACTTAACCTTTCAGACGCGGCCAATTCAGACCTGAAGAGGCTGGGCGGTTTCGTTTATCAGGGCGGCATCATCATTGCCCGCACCCTGGCAGACACGTATATCGCGGTCTCTCAAGCTTGTACCCATCAGGGAACAATAGTAGTCTATGAAGGTTCTAACAACCGTTTTTTTTGTAACAACCACGGTTCAACTTTTAATAATCTCGGGGCCGTTATAAACGGACCGGCAGGTGCCCCCTTGACAAAGTATAATACTACCTTAACAGGCACAAGCTTGAGAGTTTTTTCATAAACTTGCTTATGGGAAGATTTATAGTTGTTTGCATACTGATATTGTTAGGCCTGAACTCTATGGGGCAGGACAATGACCTGCTGAAACAACTTCAGCAGGAAGAGAAAGCAGATACTGCTCTGCTGCCCCCCAAAGTAATTTTTACCCAAAGATTGTTATGGGGTGAAAAGGGCCTGATGAGAAAATGGAATATCTCGCCCCTGAACATTGATCAGCGGAAAAAGGAAATGCACACACGACGAACCATGCTGAAGGCGCACCAGCTGCTGGGATTTATCACCCTGGGTGGTATGGTTGCCCAGGGCATCGTGGGAAGCCAGTTATACAACGGGAAGCCGGACCTCAAAGCAACCCACGAAGCCCTGGCAACAGGGATCAATATTACCTATTCCATGGCTGCGCTCATGAGTTTGTTTGCCCCGCCACCTCTGGTCAATCGGGATAAGGGGCTGACTTCCCTTAAACTACACAAATGGTTGGCGGTAGTCCACATGAGCGGCATGATCGCGACCAATATCCTGGCGGGGCAGATCGAAAACAACCCGAGCCTTAAACCGATACACCGCGCCGTGGCCTATACCACATTTGCCAGCTATGCAGCCGCGGTTATTGTTATAAAATTCTGACCTATGCGACAGATCCTTTTTTTGGTCCTGCTGCTGCAGCAACTGGGAGTTGAGGCACAGTCGACACAACTTCGGGCCGATAAATCAAGATCATACATCAAGTATTACATGAAGCATGCCGTACATGCCTGGACTGGTATTTCTAAAGATGTGAGCTGTGTTATCCAGGTTGGGCCAAAAGGGGAAATTGAAAAAGTGGCGGCCACTTCAAAACTAAAATCTTTCGACAGCGACAATTCCAACAGGGATTCACATATGCTTGAGGTGACCGATGCCCTTACCCATCCCAATATCAATTTCTATTCAACATCGATCATAAAAAGAGATACTGCCTATATCGTTAGGGGTGTACTTTCTTTTCATGGTGTGGATAAGAATATTGAATTCAATATGAAAGAGGATGTGTCCGGAAAAGAACGAAGATTCACTGGCCAATTCATCTTCCTGTTAGAAGACTTTGCCATCGAGAGGCCTACTTTATTCCTGGTGAAAACCGACAATGAAGTGAAAGTGGAGCTCTTTATGGCGTTCTGAGCCCAATTCTGCGTATTTTAGTTGCAAAGAAGCAACCCTTGGAAAAAAAATGGGATTGGGAGATCACCTCTGAAACATCGAACTGGAGTTGGGATCTCAAAAGCCTGCTTTCGTATCGTCATTTGCTCGCCAGCCTGGTGAGAAAAGAATTCCTGCTCAATTATCAGCAAACTATTCTCGGGCCCGGGTGGATCCTGGTGCAGCCACTGCTTACTTTGATTACCTACGTACTTGTGTTCGGAAAGCTGATCCGGATACCCACCGGCGAGGGCGTTCCGCCAGTTTTGTTTTATTTGTCGGGCATCGTACTCTGGAATTTTTTCAACGACAGTTTTGGCACTACGTCCAGAACCTTCA
This sequence comes from Sphingobacteriales bacterium, assembly GCA_031375135.1. Lineage (GTDB taxonomy): Bacteria > Bacteroidota > Bacteroidia > Chitinophagales > Chitinophagaceae > Pollutibacter. The sequence continues at coordinate 7,598 of JANMHK010000012.1, forward strand.
GAGATTACATTCATATTTTCACCAAAGTTTATTTCCCGCGCATCATCATTCCGCTGGCGGGCATCAGCACGCACTTCATGCGGTTCCTGGTGCAATTGCTCCTGCTGATTTTTATTCTTTTTTATTATGTGGTTTTTAAAGGGTTCCGCATTAACCCTGGCTGGGCCTTACTCGCCCTGCCGCTTGCGGTTATTGGAGTAGGCATCATTAGTTTGGGCATGGGCTTGATTTTTTCCGTACTGACCGCCAAGTACCGGGATATTGTAAATATCGTTGACGTGGCCATTCGTCTTTTGTTCTTCGTTACCCCGGTAGTGTATCCTTTGGCGTTAGTGCGAGAGGATCTGCGATGGATCGTAAAACTCAACCCCCTGACCCCCCTTTTTGAATTGTTTCGATTGGGTGTTGTAGGGCAGGGAACAGTGATGACTTCAGATCTCATGTACAGTTTCATTTTTATGTTGGTCACTTTCTTGACCGCAGTCTATCTTTTCAACAAGCAAGGCAGTAAATTAATCGATGTAGTGTGATGCAGGATACCGTGATTACCATAGAGCATATTTCTAAGCAATACCGACTGGGCACCATTGGAACGGGTTCGTTACGACAAGATCTCAGGCGTTTGTGGAAGAAAGAAATCGAGTACGAGTCCAAAGACCATATTTGGGCGCTTGACGATATCAGTTTCGACGTGAAAATGGGAGATGCACTGGGCATTATTGGTAGCAACGGTTCTGGAAAATCTACCCTGCTGAAGATCATTTCCCGGATCGTTCAACCAACAAGGGGCAAGGTCAGGGGCAGGGGCAAAATCAGCAGTATCCTCGAAGTGGGGACAGGGTTTCACTATGAATTGTCGGGTCGCGAGAATATATATATGAGCGGCTATACCCTGGGTATGCAGAAGGAGGAGATAGAAAAAAAGTTTGACGAGATTGTTGCTTTTTCAGGCATTGAGAAATTCCTTGACACACCTGTGAAAAGATATTCATCAGGTATGTATGTTCGTTTAGCCTTCGCCGTTGCCGCCCATTTGGAGCCGGATATCCTTATTGTAGACGAGGTGCTTGCAGTAGGCGATGCAGATTTTCAGAAAAAATGCATGGGTAAAATGCAGGCCAGTTCAAACAGTGATGGCAGAACGATCTTATTCGTGAGTCACAATTTACAGGCGGTGGAGAATCTCTGTAATCGGGCTATTTGGCTCCATAAAGGTAAGATCGCAGACATGGGTCAAACAGGTGCCGTAGTGAGATCCTATTTAGCAAGTACAAAAACTGACCTTACCGGCACGCATTGGGACAATCCCGAAGAGGCGCCAGGTAATGAATGGATACGGATGAAAAAAATCAGTGCCCGTGCTGCGGATAGCGAACCGTTCATCACGGTGAAGACGCCCGTGCTCATCGAAGCGGAATTATATTCTTTTGTAACTGATGGCGAGCTGAATGTGAACATCGAACTATTGTCACCTTCAGGGGAGCCTATTTTCAATATTGGCTGCCATAGTATTAAAGCTGAAAAAGCGGTATTGGCCCTGCAGGTTAAGATCCCTGCTGATCTGTTGAACAATACCAGCTATGGCATTTCATTAACCGTGGTCAAGAATTACTCGCAGCGTCTGCACGAGTTTTATAACTGCCTTAGTTTTGAAGTTGAGGATGTCAGGGAAGGCATGTATTATTATGGGGTCTGGCCCGGACTGATCAGGCCAGCCATTGACGCTGAATTTTATGTGAAGGATATTTTTTAAAACTTATTATGGCCACAGCCGTATTGGATCTTGATATAAACCGTCTTCCCCCTTTTATCGGGAAGCTGGAGCACTACGGCAAGGCCTTTATCTTACTACGCTATGAAGGAAGTCCGGTAGGTACGGTGACCTTGCCCGTTGAAGAAGGCCGGGTTAATATTGCTTTTCATGCTGACACCATTATTGGAGCAGCTACCAAGAATTTATGGAAGAAAAGGGTAGAACAATACCTGGGACCTGATCAAAGCCTGGTGGTGCCTACCCCCCCCAAAGCCACGGTGGCTATTTGTACCCGAAACAGGACCGAAGATTTGAAGAGGTGCCTGGATGCCTTAATGAGAATGCCAGACGATGGTCATGAAATTTTGGTGGTGGATAACTGTCCTGCTAACAATGAGACTGAAATAATGACCACCAAATACCCCGGCATTCGATATGTGAGGGAGATGAGACCCGGATTGAACATCGCTCGAAATCGCGCATTGAAAGAAGCGAAACACGAGATCGTAGCTTTTACAGATGATGATGCTGTTCCAGACGAGTTTTGGTTGCGGTCACTGTTGAAAAATTATGATCGGGAACGGGTGGTCTGTGTAACCGGAATGACCATGCCATTGGAATTGGAGACGGATGGCCAGGAAGCGTTTGAATCTTATAATCCGTTCAACAAGGGCTTTCAGAGAAAGCTCTACGATTCAGGACATAATCCCCTGTCTACTGGTCAGGTTGGAGCGGGTGCGAATATGTCTTTTCGGAAATCTGTGATAGAACAGGTGGGTGAGTTTGATGAGGCTCTGGATGCAGGAACGATTACACAATCTGGCGGGGATCACGAATATTTTACCAGGATATTAAGGGCCGGGTATTATATCGTGTACGAGCCCGATGCGATTAATTGGCATCGGCACCGGCGGACTATGGATGAAACCCGCAAAGCCATCTATGGCTATGGGGTTGGGGTTTATGCCTATTGGACAAAATTATTTTGGTATGATAAAGAGTATTCGGTGATCAAATTCACCTGGGGTTGGTTTTTCCATAACCAACTCAGGGCATTGGTCAAAGCCCTTTTGGGAAAGCCGGAACATCAGCCTTTGGAACTGGTTTTGGCAGAATTAAAAGGATGTATTAGGGGTCCTTTTGCCTACTTCAAGGCGAGGCGACTGGCAAAAAAATATAAAGCAGGGTGATGATGGGTGGCAGAAAAATATCCGTTATAACTACGACGAATAACCGAAGACAATCGCTGTCGCGGTTACTCGATGCCATAGGCAGGCAAAGCTATCCCATGGAGGATATCGAGGTGATCGTGGTATGTGATGCGTGCAGCGATGATACCCTTGAGTTTTTGAAGAATTATGCAGCAGCATTTATTTTAAAATATACGGAACAGCCAGGACTTGGAGCGGGCAATGCGCGAAATCAGGGAGCAGCTATGGCCAGCGGTGAGCAATTTATTTTTTTAGATGATGATATTGAGCCATCTCCGGGACTTGTACAAAGCTACGTGGACGCCTTTGCCGATGAGCGGTCGGTGGTAGTAGGTTATTTGCCAATGGAACTGAAGCGTGATGCGGGCTTTTACCATATCATGCTGACAAGTTGGTGGGAAGAGAAGTATTATAAGATGAGCCGGCCGGGTTACCGGCACCAGTATGAAGATCTGTTAAGTGGAAATTTTTCATTGGGTGCTGAGATGTTCAGAGCGGTGGGCGGTTTTGACCAGACATTTCGTTGTCGTGAAGATTACGAACTGGGCTATCGCTTGATCAAGGCCGGTGCAAAGATCAGGTTCAATAAAAAAGCGTGGGGTTATCACCGGGATGAAGTGACTGACGAGGCAAGATCGCATAAAAGAAAACGCATGGAGGGGTATTGGGATTTGGCTTTTGCCAAGCTCCACCCTGAAATGATTCCCAGGCTAAGATTTAGTGAAATGAGGCATCCTTCAAAAGGAAAGCAATTGAAAATGTTTCTTGCTTTTCATTTGCCTTTCGTGACGGATACCCTGGCATATATGGGAAGGATTATGCTGCGATTTTTTGAACGGATGAAGATGCGAAAGCGGTGGCAGAAAACTGATGAGAAATTACATGCCTATTGGTATATGCGGGGTGTAGGGGATCACGTAAAAAATGCAGGCGCGCTGAAAGAAATCTTCAAGCTCGAAAAAACACATGCCCATCATTCATTTCATGATCTGGATCTGTCGAAAGGAATTGCCAGGGCCGAGACTGAACTGGATGCTTTGGAGTGCCAGGCAGTATGTTTTCATTTTTCGGGTAAGCATATTGGTAAGGTGGTGACAAGACCAGGAGAGGAAGGGATCAGGGGTAAGGATCTCAGGCCGCTGTTGGCTGACCGTTTTGCATGGGAACTCATGGAAGCCCTGGTGTTAAGGGATATTTGTGACGATAAAAAGGGGCTTATATGAGCACACCGGTCAAAGTTGTAGAAGTGGATTTAAAAGATGTGCAATTGCAAATTAGCAACGAAGGTATTTATCAGGATGCTTTTGTATTAGTTCGTTGTGGCCCGCATGTATTGAATAGTCTGAAGCTGACATTTAAAGACGGCTTGATCACCAGGGAAGATATTATGATGGCGGACCATCATCGGCCAGGCTATCAGCTCATTATCGATGATCTTAAAAGATTTACGGGTATACCCATGATAGAGGCAACGGTTGATCTACCCATCAGTGTTGTTGTTTGTACGAGAAACCGAACGAACATGCTGGTACATTGTTTGTCGGCACTCAAGACCCAACAATACGGTCGGTTTGAAATCATTGTGGTGGATAATGCACCTGATGATGACGGAACAAAAAAGCTGGCATCGCTGATGGGGGTGCGGTATGTAAGGGAGGAAAAGCCCGGCCTTGATCGGGCTAGAAATATGGGCATCAGGGAGGCGAGATACGGTATCGTGGCATTTATAG
>JANMHK010000020.1:0-4444 GCA_031375135.1 Sphingobacteriales bacterium
ACATTATCTTTTAGCTGAATGGCCACTATGTCTTTGATCTCTTCAATTAAATGGGGCTCCAGTACCGGGCATGCAGCTTCTACACGGTGGTCCATATTTCTTACCATCCAGTCTCCCGATGAGATGATGACTTTTTCATCACCATCATTGTGGAAGATCATCACCCGCGCGTGCTCCAGGTATTCGTCCACGATGCTTACTGCGTACACTGGCTTCTTGAATTTCTGGATATCGGTAACCGCACAAAAAATTCCACGAACCACCATCTTGATCTCCACGCCGGCCATCGCTGCTTCATAAATATTATTGATGAGTAGCTCGTCGGACAGTGAATTAAGCTTAATGGTAATAGCCGCAGGCCGACCTAGTTTTGCAATTCTGATTTCATTGTTGATCAGCGCCATGATCTGTTTTCTCATGAACAGTGGTGCCACCAAAAGGCTTTTGCATAACCTCAGATTTTTTACACCGGATCTTGGTTTTTCAAGGTAACTGAAGATCCTGTTGACATCGGCCATAATATTCCTGTTGGCCGTAAGAAGGCACATGTCACTATAAAACCTGGCCGTGTTTTCATTCAGGTTACCCGTACTGACAAATCCATAATGTATGGTACGATTGCCTTTTCTTTTCCTGATCAGGCAGACCTTTGCATGTACTTTCTGATTTGGTTCGCCTAACAGTACTTTAACGCCTTCTTCTTCCAACACTTCTTTCCAGTGCAGGTTATTCTCTTCGTCAAAACGAGCCCTTAATTCGAGCATCACCGTTACGTCCTTACCGTTGCGCACTGCATTGATCAGTGCATTGACCACTTTTGAATTTCTGGCCAGCCTGTACGCGCTGATTTTTATCGTAGTCACATCCGGGTCTATAGCAGCTTCTCGAAGCAGGTCGATCACGGGATCAAACGAATGGAAGGGGAAATGAAGCATCACATCCCGTTTCAGGATCTCATCAGTTACCCTGGAGACGTTCTTCAGCTCGGGATGCATAAATGGTTTCCGCCTTCCGCCGTCGGGAGGAAATATGTGTTCGGGGAAGTCCATGAAATGCCGGAAGTTATGGATACGGCCTCCCGGTATGATGTGATCTTTTTTTGTGAGCCCCATTTTCCTCACCAGGAATTCCAGCAGGGCAGGGTCGATCTCTTTATCATAAATGAACCTGACGGGTTTACCCTTTCTGCGATTCTTGATTCCTTTTTCGATTTTATCAATATAGTTTGTGGGCTCATCATAGTCCAGGTCGTACTCCGCATCCTTGGTCACTTTCACAACATGAGAACTGTATTCGTCGTATCCGAAATAGGAAAATATCCGGGGCAGGCAGAACCGAACCACATCTTCCAGCAATATGATATATTTTCCTTTATCACTCCTGCCGGGCAATTCAACGAAACGTGGCACTACTTTGGTGGGCACTTCGATCAACGCATATTTGCGCTGGTAAGCACTGCTTTTTCTGGACATCACAACGGCCAGATAGATGGACTTGTCCCGCAGGTAGGGCAAAGCAGGTATACTTTCAATCATTAACGGGATCACCGAGGACCGGATCACGTCGTCGAAATAAGCGGTTACGAAATCCTGTTGTTTCCTGTCCAGTTCCTTTTCCGTGATCAGGTGAATATTCTCTTTTTTCAGATCGTGCAAAATGCTTTGCCAGATCCTTGCAAATTCGCTTTGCTGTTGCAGCACAATAAGCTGGATGTTATCAAGAATATGTTGCGGGGATTCTTCAACATGCATGATGGTTCTTGCACCATATTTCATCATGCGTTTAAGCGCAGCAACCCTTACCCGGAAGAATTCATCCAGGTTGTTTGAAAATATTCCCAGGAATTTCAGTCTCTGTTTTAGTGGTACATTCTTGTCAGCAGCTTCCTGGAGAACCCTCGCATTGAAGGCGAGCCAACTGATGTCACGGGGGATAGTGGTGTATTTCTTGAGCTTAGCTTTAACCATACAGCATAAAAATAGCTATTCAATGAATAACTTATTATTAAGTTTCCTTAAAGAGACTGGATGGCAGCAATGATTGATGAAGTGGAATACCCTTTAACGATAGGAACGATCTTTATTTCGCCGCCATGCCGGATCACATGTTCAGCCCCGGCTATCTGGTCTACCGTGTAATCTCCGCCTTTCACCAGCACATCGGGGGTAATGGCAGAGATCAGTTCGGCAGGAGTCTCTTCATCAAAAAGAATAACCGCATCAACGATCTCCAGGGAGGCCATCATATAAGTCCTGAAGTCTTCATGGTTAACCGGTCTTTGCGCTCCTTTTAATTTTCGTACTGAGTTGTCGGTATTCAGGGCAACAATAAGCACGTCACCAAATTCTGCTGATCTTGCCAGGATCTCTAAATGCCCTTTATGAAGAATATCAAAGCAACCATTGGTGAACACGATCTTCTTACCACCGGTTCTCCAATCGTTCGCTTTAAGCGCCAGGGAAGGGCGGTCAAATATCTTTTGGCTGATCCGGGATGTTTCTTTCATGTGGTTTCCTGTTCATTATAGGAAGTAAAAATAAACATAAGAGTCCTACGCCTAATACCATCACTGTTTGAACCAGCCACAATAGCCAGCCAAAGGCCAACCCGTTCACCTCACTGATATTATACAGCACCAGTGTTTTTTGGACGGCCAGTTGGTAGGCACCTATGCCGCCCTGGGTGATGATCATAGCCAGGCTCCCAAAAGAAAGAATGGTAAAGGAGGGTTCAATACCAAGATGAGAAACGGATTCCATGGCATAAAATCCGATCCGGATGCTCAACAGGTACATGGACCAAATGAAGATAGAGTGCAGGAAGAAGGCCGTCTTTCGTTTTACATTCCGAACGCTCGTCAGTCCCTCCCAAATTCCTTTAACGATGGCCTTAACCTTCGCGATGATGCTAATATGGGCAAATCTGTACAACACATACCGCACTAAAAATAGGAGAGCCACCACGATAAGGCCCAGCACCACAAGTCTTCCGGTATTAATTTGTCCTGAGAACAACTTGCCCAGTTCGTTAGAGGCGTATTCGCCTACGATATTTATCTGTAGAACAATGGTCAGGAAGATGACGATCAACATACATATCACATCGAAAGCCCGCTCCGCCACCATGGTCCCGATCAGCTTATCAACGGGCGTTTTCTCATATCTCGCCAACAGCGTGCATTTCATCACCTCGCCAAGCCGTGGCACCAGCAGGTTGAAAAAATAACTGAGCATAACGGCAAAAAAAGTATTCAGCGTGGAAGGCTGGAATCCCAGGGGTTCCATAAGAATTTTCCAACGCAGGGCACGACTGTAATGGCTTGCTAACAAGAGGATCATCGCCGGAAGGATCATCAGGTATTTGGCATTCAGCAAGGATGCCTTCATCATCGAGATTTCTTCGGACGAAAGGTTCCTGGTGGTATACCAGAGGAGAAAGAGTCCTAAACCCAGAAAAACGACGTACTGAAGTACCGAACCGATTTTTTTTCGCATGTATTACGGGTTAACCCGCCACCAGTTTATTATCTTTTCCGGGAAACACTGCCCAGGGTTTAAACGTTTTGGCCGATTCAAAATCCATTCTTGCAAAAGAAATAATGATCACAATGTCACCCACCGCACCCAGTCGGGCGGAAGGACCATTCAGACAAACAACTCCCGAACCACGTTTTCCTTTGATCAAATAAGTCTCAAGCCGGCTGCCGGTGTTAACATTTACTACGGCAACCTTTTCATATTGAATCATATTAGCCGCATCCATCAAGTCTTCATCCACAGTAAGGCTTCCGACGTAATGAAGGTGGGCCTCAGTGATAGCCACGCGATGAATCTTTGATTTCATGATCTCTATATCCATAGGGTCCCAAATTTAGCAATTACTTATTAGTTTACTGATCGGCCACTGTTAAGAATCATATTGTCGATCAATCTGACTTCCCCCAAAAATGCTGCTGCTACAGCCACCACTGGATCCTGCCCGTTCCAGTGGTCAAAGATCTCAAGGGTTCGGGCATGGGCAAATTCGAAATAATCCGGCCTGAATCCTTCTGATTGCAGCATATTGAGCGCCTGCTCCTTTATTTTTCCAAGCGGCCCTGACACAAAATGGCCTTTTGCATAGACCAGTGCAGCGAAAATCGTGACCGCTTTGCTTCGTTCAGAAGGGGATAGCCTTCTGTTTCTGCTGCTCATGGCCAGGCCATCGGGTTCCCTGACGGTCTCACAGATTACCAATTCTGGTTTCTTCTCAGTCAATTCCAGCATTTTTGCGATCACCATGCATTGCTGATAATCTTTTTGCCCCAGGTAAAGCCTGTTTGGACTCACGATGGACAACAAAACGTCTACAACCTGGCAAACGCCTTGAAAATGTCCGGGCCTGAATTTACCTTCCAGAATTTTTTCAAGTTCACCCAGTTGGTACAGTTTACCCTCTGCCAGCC
>JANMHK010000035.1:0-2177 GCA_031375135.1 Sphingobacteriales bacterium
CGTTAAAACATACACTTTGATAAGTACGGAGGATACTATTGCAGCTTCTCCGAATTTTATTTATGGCGGTGCCCCTGACGGGCAGGGTTTTCTGAGGAACCCTGATGGTTTAGGGTATATTATGGTGACCAATCATGAAAATACCTGGGCAGTTTCCCGGATCTATCTCGATAAAAAACTCAATCCAATCAAAGGAGAATACCTGGTAGATACCGATGGCGGTATGTTCAGATTGTGTTCAGGCTCTTTGGCAACACCAGAAGAGCATGGTTTTGCCAGGCCGGTCTTCCTCACTACGGGAGAAAGCAATGTGAACGCGATGACGCATGCCATTGATCCAATTGCACCTGCGGACGTCAAAAATCAAACGAGGGTAAAGCCCGCTTTAGGAAAATTCAGTGGCGAGAATTCGGTGCCCTTGCCCAAAGATGCTTTCCCTGGTAAAACAGTCATAATACTTGGGGAGGATGCCAGTAACGGGCAGGTATATTTATATGTTTCTAATACAGTGGGTGATCTGGACAATGGCAGTTTGTATGCATTAAGAAGAACCAACCAGAATCAGATCGAAACCAATATGACCAAAGGCAACGTATATGATGTGGAATTCGTTGAAGTGCCTAATGCAAAAAACCTGACGGGCGCAGAAATTGAAAACCTTAATTCATCCCTAAAGTCCATTCAATTTGCAAGGGTTGAGGATCTCGATTATAGAAAAGGTGGTGGAGCAAATGGACGTGAGGTGTATTTTGTGGCAACCGGAATCAGCGGTGTGCCGGAGAAGACATACTGGGGCCGTATGTACAGGTTGAAAATGGATGCTGCCAATCCTTTGACAGGTAAATTGGAAGTGGTTTCAGACGGAGCTGATGATCCCGGGAAGGACATTATCAACCCGGACAATGTTTGTGTTACCAATAACTTTGTATATATCCAGGAAGATGGTGATTCATTTTTCCCTGGTGCAACCCACGATTCATGGATCTGGCAGTATAACATCGCCGCGGGTACAAAAAAGCCATTTATGAATATGCGTAACAGGGCCAATGGTGGTTCCAAATATAATCCCACCAACGACCAGCGCTTTGGACTTTGGGAACATGGAGCCATGATTGACATCTCAGATATCATTGGCGTTCCGGGCACATTTACCATAAACGTTCATGCCCATTCCTGGATCGATGGTGATAAATTCCTGAACCCAAGCAAGGCCACTTCAATCCAGTCATATAAATCCGGTGGGCAAACATTGCTCATTACGGATGTTCCCCGATAGAACTACATTCAATAACATTTCGGCCCCTGAGATTTCTTAAGGGGCCGAATGTCATGTTAGGCCAAATTAAAGAAAAGGCAGAATTTGGAAGTTTATGAGAAAAGCTATTGTGTTGATTGCCGTGATGAGCTTCTTTATGGTTCAACTCAGCAATCTGTCTTGCGGAGAAAAGAAGTTTAAAAACGGCCACGATGCCGTCCAACAATGGTTTAAGCTGCAAACCGACTCCCTGTTAATGGATTTGGATTCCATGGACACTGTGGTTAATAGTGGCGGAGGGTTAACTGTTTTACAGGGAAAATATGCAGCCGCCCGGTTCAGGTATAAAAAGGTGGAAAGTCTGGTGGAGTATTATTTTCAGGGACTTAACCGGCGGATCAACGGACCTGCTTTGCCAGATGTGAAAACGGATGACAACCAGGTATGGCCCCCTCATGGCTTCCAGGTGATTGAGCAGTTTCTGTACAGTCCCTTTTCGGATGATCAACGCACGGCAATTTCCAATGAGATCCACTTACTCCAAACAGATATCAGGTTTGTAAAAACCAATATCTCCAGTCAAACAATCCTTCCCCGTCATGTACAGGAGTTAACGCAACACGAAATGATCAGAATCGGTGTTTTAGGCATTACCGGTTTTGATGCACCATTGAGTAAACTATCCTTGCAGGAATCCGTTTATGCACTATCCGGTCTTGAAGATATACTACAAGCATACACTGTATCTGAGCCTAATGCCAATACATTAAATGATCAACAGGTAAAGCTATTTGCCAACGCTTCCGGCTTTATACGAAGCAACCCTGATTTTGACTCATTTGACAGAATGCAATTCCTGAATCAATACCTTTCGCCTTTAAGCCATTCGCTCAGATACAGTGTATGCTTGTAGTATATCTTC
>JANMHK010000061.1:0-19266 GCA_031375135.1 Sphingobacteriales bacterium
GGCTGGAGTGAACGTGACCTCTGCTTCTGGAGAACCTGGTGGAGCCATCAATATTACCGTTCGTGGTCCAGGTGGTGTTCGTACAGGAAGTACGCCGCTATTTGTGATCGACGGTTTGCCGCTCGACAATGCAGGTACAGGAGGCGGTAACCCCCTCAACTTCATTAACCCGCAGGATATAGAAGCCGTGGACATCCTGAAAGATGCCTCTGCAACAGCCATTTATGGTGCGCGCGGTGCTAATGGCGTTATCCTTATTACCACTAAGCGTGGTAAAGCCGGTGTTTCAACCATGACCTATACCGCGAATTTCGGCTTATCAAAAATTGCCAATCCGATTGATGTATTCAGTGCCTCTGAATACAGAACACAGATTGCTAAACTGGGTGGTGTACTGGTTGACAAAGGTGCCAACACAGACTGGCAGGATGTGATCATGAGGCAGGCCTTTACGCAGGATCATAACCTTTCTTTCAGTGGCGGTTCCAATAACCTGACCTACTATGCAGCATTCAACATGCAAAAGCAGGAGGGTATTATTAAGAACAACGACATGAACCGGTATAGCGGCCGTTTCAACGTGACCCAGAAATTACTGGACAACAGGCTGATCCTTGAGGCTAACCTGAACGCGTCTAACACGTATAACCTGAGGCCGCCTACACAAGGTGTAGTAGGAGATGCACTCTCTAACAATCCTACTTACCCGGCTGACTCAGCAGGTATCCCGATCAAATATCCAGACATCAACAATCCCCTGGTGACTTTCAATCTGAACAAAGAGATCACTAAGATCAATAGGGTGATCGGAAACATCTCGCCTTCACTCAGGATTCTGAAGAATCTGACTTACAAACTGAACTTCGGGGTGGATGTCTCGAACGGTGTGCGCGATGTACAATCACTTGCCAGTCTTATTCCCCAGCAGGAAGGTCGTTTAGAAACGTATAACACCTATAACAGGAACACACTACTGGAGCAATACCTGACCTATAATTTCAAATTGGGCGACGACCACAGTTTCAATGTACTGGGTGGATACTCGTACCAGAAGATATTCCTCCAGGGAAGAGCTTATAGCATCAACAGGTTCCCGATTTCTCCTGTAGAACCCATCTATAACCCAGGCATCGGTCAGGATCTGACCCTGGCGAACAACCGCCCCAGTGGTTATGCCGTTCAGAACGAACTTCAGTCGTTCTTCGGCAGGTTAAACTACAGCTACAAGAATAAATATCTCCTGACGGTGAATTTCAGAGCTGATGGTTCTTCTAAATTCGGAGACAACAACAAATACGGTTATTTCCCATCCTTCTCTGCCGGTTGGAGAATTGCTGAGGAAGACTTTATGCAGGGTTCGATCTTCTCCAACCTGAAGCTTCGTGCCGGTTGGGGTATCACTGGTAACCAGGAGATTCCTTCAAAGATCACCCAGGCATTGTATACATCCTCTGTTTCATCGTCTACCAGCTACCCTCTTTCCGCTACCGGACCTTATCCCGGTGGTACTACATTCTCCCGTTTGGCGAATCCCGACATTCAGTGGGAAACTTCAAAACAGTGGAACGTGGGTCTTGATTTCGGTTTGCTGAATGGCGACCTGAATGGTAGCGTTGATGTGTTCAACAAGAAATCAAGCAACATCCTTCTCGAAGTAATTCCGGCTGATCCAGTTCAGCCTGCAGGTACAGTTTGGACGAATGTTGAGAATATGATCATCAAGAACAGCGGTGTTGAATTCGATCTGAATTATCGACATACAACCAAAGGAGGCCTAACCTACGGCATCGGCGGTAACCTTTCCCTTCTGAAAAATGTGGTACAGAACTCCCCATACACGGTCATTCCGTCAGGCGGTGCTTCGGGATCCGGTCTGAGTACCGCAACCATCAATGGTTATATCAATAACGAGCCGATCGGTACGTTCTATCTGAAAGACTTCATTGGCTTTGATGCGAATGGTATCAGCAAGTTCAGGGACACAGATGGCGACGGCATTGTTACTGATAAAGACAGGGTTGCGCTCGGTACCGCTTTGCCTACAACGCTTTATAACCTCTTTGGAACACTCGCTTACAAAGGATTTGATATGAATATCAATTTCAACGGCGTGTCAGGAAACAAGATCTATGATAACACTGCCAATGCGAGTTTCTATAAACTGAGATTGTATAAGGGCATCAATACTACGAAAGAAGCGATCCAGTATCCCGAAGAATCCGTGAACAACTCGGCTCCGGTAAGCTCTCGCTACCTTAAGGATGGTGCTTACTTTAGGTTGAACAACCTGGCAGTTGGATACACATTCAATACCCAGAAAATGGGCATTGGCAAATGGGTATCTTCACTAAGGGTATCACTTACAGGGCAGAATCTTTTCGTCATCACAGACTATGATGGTTACGATCCGGAAGTAAATATCGACAGGCAGATCAATGGTGTACAATCGTATGGTATTGACTACCTAGCCTATCCAAAAGCAAGATCATTCATATTCGGTTTACAGGTAACATTATAAAAACACAACTCAAATGAAAAAAGGATTAATTAAAATCATCATGCTTATTCTGGTTGTTGGTGCATCGTGTACCAAACTGGATGAGAAAATTCTTGATGAATCATCTATATCAGGTCAATCCGACAAGCAGATCGCCGACGGTCTGATTGCGCCTGTGTACGCGCGTCTCCCGGATATCTACAGACATACTACCCTGTTTGCCCTTTCTGAAATTTCTACTGACGAGGCCATCCTGCCTTACCGTGGCGGAACGGACTGGGGTGATAATGGTATCTATATGTCCATGCACAAGCACGAAACCATCAGCAGTGACGTCAACGTCAGGGAAACTTGGGGCTTTATCACGCAAGGTCTTTCACGTGCCGTGATCGCTATTGCTGCACTGCCTGAAAATAAAGATGCAAATGCGAAAGTCTACCTGGCTGAAGCACGTGCAATGAGGGCCTTCTACAACATGCATCTGCTGGACGGATGGGGACTTGCCTTCAAGAAAGAAAAGCCAGATGATTTCTCTAAGATCCTCAGAGGTCAGGAAGCCATTGATTATATCGCGGCTGAACTGATTGCTGCTGAAGCTGGCGTTGAAGCAGCTACCGGACCGGGCCGTTTGACCAAAGCAGGCGTTTGGGGTTTGCTGGCCAAGCTTTACCTGAATGCTGCCGTTTGGCGCGATCCTTATGCAGCTGCTTTCACTTTCAATCCGGCAGATATGGATAAAGTGATTGACTACAGCTCAAGGGTGATCAGCTCGGGTAACTATAATTTGTCGCCCGACTATTTCGCAATCTTTGGTAACAACAACAACACGAATAAAGAATTGATCTTTGCGGTTGACCAACGTGCAGATCTAAATGGTCATAACCGCCTCGCTTATTTTTCTCTTTCAGGAGACCAACGACCACTCCCTGCATTCCCTGCAGCCAATGGTACTGACGGTCCCGCTATCACGCCAGAATGGTACAGAACCTGGGTAAATGCATACGCGCCGAAAGATCCTTCTGAAGTAGACCCACGTTTCACCCAGAAAAATCTGATTGTTCCTGCTTCCGGTGCTGACACTTGTTATACCGCTGCCGATTTCAAGATCGACCGTGGTATTCTCCGCGGTCAACAATATGGTATTGCTTTTGCAGCCGGTGCCTTCCTGAAATGCGCCGATGGCCGCTTTAGAGTTACCAAGCTTTTCAATGCTTCCCGCAGCCGGCCTACTTATCCTGTGGATTTTTCTGAATTCGTGAACTTCACCACTGCAGGCAGTGATTACAGCACTGGGTTTCGCGTAGAGAAATATGAGTTCAGCAGCAAATCTTCTTCGGGAAGAAACTTCGGCGAAGCAGACATCGCTATCGTTCGTTTGGCAGACGTTTACCTGATGAGGGCCGAAGCGAAACTCCGCAAAGGAGATGCAGCCGGCGCACTGGTTGACGCTAATGCAATCCGTTCTGCACGTACCGGAAGTGGTAAAGTGGCTCCGCCATTGACTTCACTCACCACTGACATTTTACTGAGGGAAAGAGGTTTCGAACTGTATTGGGAGTTCCAACGCAGAACAGATCTGATCCGCTTTGGTAAATATGAAGACAGCTGGACCGAAAAGAATAACAGTGATAAGAATAAAAGGGTATTCCCGATTCCACAAACCGCTATCGATGGAGCGTCTAACCTGACGGGGTATTTGGTGCAAAACAAAGGATACTGAGGGTGGAATGTGATGAATGTGAAGAATGTAAATAATGTGCGAATGAATGTGGGAGTGTGATGATTTGAAACTGTGATAGTTCAAGCACAAAAAAATGTGCTAATGAGGCGGAAGAAATTCCAATTCATTAGCACATTTTTCATTTAATACATTCCCACATTCATTCACTACATTCCCCCAATACATTCCCTACATTAATCACATTCCGTCACTCCTCATCACTCTTTATCATCACCATGAAAATCCCAAACACCAGAAATGCGATGCCTGAGAAAATGTTGATCTTAAACTTCAGCGCATCCGTGACCAAATATCCGCCCAACAAGATCACTGACAATATGATGAAGAACAAGCCGATGATAAAACTGAGTTCTGTAAATCGTTTAGACATAGAGTGAATATTAGAAAAAGACGATGTTTAATAAAACGGTCAGGATGATAAGCAGTACAGCCAACGGCACCACTTTCTGATACCATTTTTCGCCCGTGTATTTTGGCTTCTCTGTCAGCGAATAGACCAACCCTTTTAGCTCTGAATCAAGTTTTGGCTTGGTTAAGAGACTCACAATAATAGTAGTAAAGAAGTTCACTACCCACGACACCATCGCCACAATAAATGCCTGGCCCATACCACTTGATACCGTGTACAATTCTGTGATCCAGCCACCCTTGCCTTCTGCCACTGTACAACCATGGGTCAATGCCGCAGCTACCGTACCCATCAATAAGCCCCAGAAAGCTCCGTCAGGACTGGTCCTCTTCCAAAACATGCCCAGCAGGAAGGTCGCAAACAAAGGCCCGTTCACAAAACTGAACACCAGCTGAAGGAAGTCGTTAATATTATTGAAGCTGGTGGCGATATAGGCTGTGCCAATCGAAAACAGGATCCCAAACAGCGTGACCATCTTACCCACCCTCAAATAGTGCCGGTCAGAACGCTTTTTGACAAAATAGGCCTGGTAAATATCATAAGTGAATACTGAATTGAAGGCCGTCACATTTCCCGCCATGCCGCTCATAAACGAAGCCAGCAGCGCGGTAATTCCAACGCCCATTAAACCACTCGGATAGTAATGGGTAATTAACGAAGGCAGGGTCATGGTATAATCCATGTTTCCAGCTGCGTCCACAGGAATATGATAACCCTTGTCGGCCATACCAGGCTGTGAAAGAGCAATAGCGATCACACCCGGCAGTACCACAATCAGGGGCATAAACATTTTTGGAATGGCTGCAAGGATCGGTGTGCGCTGCGACGCATTCATATTCTTGGCGATCATCGCCCTTTGAACTACAAGGAAGTCGGTGCACCAGTAGCCGAACGACATCACAAAGCCCAGGCCGAAGATCAGCGACATGAAATGGATACCCATCGGGTTGCTATCCGTGCTGCCCATATATTTCCAGGCATGGGTGAGTTTAGGATCTAAATTAGCCTTAACCTGCTCCCAGCCTCCCGCGTCCTGCAAAGCAACAATCACCAATGGTGAAAGCCCAAGTACGATCAGGAAGAATTGCAATACCTCGTTATATACGGCGCTGGTCAGCCCGCCGACAAATGTGTAAATCAATACAATACCCGCCGCAATCCAGATCGACACATCAAAGTCCCAGCCCAAGACCACTTCCAGCAGTTTTGCCAATGCAAAAAGGGAAATACCTGAAGAAAACACGGTCATAACCGCAAAAGTGATCGCATTCAGGCCCCTGGTTTTCTCGTCGAATCGCAGAAAAAGGTACTCAGGAACGCTTCGGGCATGGCTTCCATAATAAAACGGCATCATGAAAACGCCCAGAAAGATCATCGCGAAAATTGCGCCCACCCAATAAAAATGCACGGTCATGATGCCATACTTGGCACCAGACGCCACCATACCCAGCACCTCCTGGGCGCCCAGGTTGGCAGAAATAAAGGCAAGGCTCGTGATCCATAAAGGGATGTTCTTGCTGCTGTTCAGGAAGTCGTTCGACGACTTGATTCTTTTCTTGATGATGAAGCCAACCGCTACTACAAACGCAAAATAGAGGATGATCACCAGGTAATCGGCTACATGTAATTTCATTAGAAGTTGAGTCTTAAGGAATGAATAGGGAATTCAATATATTCTATTCTTTCGAAATACCCGCTTCCCTGTTGGCTTAAACAAACCATCCGTAGATGGGCTGCGGCAATGGAAATGAATGCGCAAGCCATTGTGCCCTCATGATGAATGCGCAAACCCGTGCCCCGCGATGACAACGAACACGGAACCCTTTGTAAATCCTGAGAAAACTTCTACATTTATAGTCAATTTTTCACCTATTTCAATTGCACAGCAATGTCTGACAACAAGTTCACCGAAAAGGAGCTTAATCCGCTGGCCAGTCTGGACCATTGGGAAGATGATCTTCTCGACAGGTATCCCGATCCGGAAGCCATCGCTACCGCAAAAAATACTGAGGCCTACAGGAACTATGATGATCCCGTCAGAGATACGGTACGCGAATTCTATCGGCTCAATCATACCTATCAGACTTATGATTTTGTAAAACAAAAGCAGAAAGAATATCTCTCTTTTGATAAGAAAGAAATGCCGGTTTGGGATGCCTTCCAGTTCCTAAACCAACTGGTGGATGATTCTGACCCCGATACCGATCTGGATCAGTTCCAACACTTGTTGCAGACCTCCGAAGCCATCCGGAAAGACGGCCATCCTGATTGGATGGTGCTGGTAGGACTAATGCACGACATGGGAAAGACACTCTGTTTGTTCGGCGAGCCCCAGTGGGCCGTTGTTGGAGATACATTCCCCGTAGGTTGTGCTTATTCGGACAAGATCATCTATCCAGAATACTTTGTAAACAATCCTGATTACAACGATCCAAGATATAACACCAAATATGGTGTCTACGAGCCTAACTGCGGTCTTCGTAAAGTGGATATGAGCTGGGGACATGATGAATACATCTATCACATGCTGAAGGGGCGTATTCCTGAAGGCGGATTGTATATGTTGAGGTACCACTCTTTCTATGCCTGGCATCGCGAGGGCGGCTACGATCATTTGTTGGACGACCACGATAGGGAGATGTTGAAATGGGTGAAACTATTCAACCCCTATGATCTGTATTCAAAAAGTCCTGAGCCACCAGATTGGAATAAGCTCAAAGGATATTATACAGAACTGATTCAAAAGTATTTGCCCGAGACGTTGAAGTTCTGATCTCAGATATAAGAAAGCTTTAGATGCGGCAATGAAGATCATTGCCGCATTTTTTTTGCACACCTTGGCTACAAAACTTTTCTTAAGATGAACTATATTTAAAGACCCTTTCTTGATTAACTTAGTGCCGCCCATTAAACGTTCATCTTTAAAACTAATTTTATGATACGCTACATCATGACCTTCCTGGCCGTCGCCGCTTTTGCTCTCTCTGGCTGCAATAGCGAAACCAAGTCTGCGGATGCAGACACAGTAGACACCGCAGCAAATGCTTCTCTAGAAACAACAACCCAGGCTCCAGCCGAATCCCCTTCCAAACCTTTATTTGACAATGCCCGAGGCGTTACCGTCATCTCGCCGAAGCTGTATAAGCAACTTGCAGACACGCTGAATATCAGAATGCTGGAAGGCACATACAAACCAGGCGATTCATCCATTATGCACTCACATCCTGATTTTACACTTTATGTGCTGGAAGGAAGTTTAGTTGAGCTCACCGGTGCAGACGGAACAAAGCAAAACGTGGAATTTAAAAAGGGGATGGCGGTAGTGATGCCTGCAGCTACCCACTCCGCAAAAAACATTGGTAAGAGTACTCTCAGATTGATCGTAGTTGAAGTAAACAGACCGAGAAGCTAGTAGCTGGCTCTTCGGCTTGATACTGGCTCGTAAATGCGTGCCCACCCTATCGGCGTGGATTATATGCACTCAATAAGGGATCACCCTATCCGCATGAGTTATATGCTCATCGCCCACCCTATCGGCCTGCCTCATGTGTCGCTCATTGTGCGCCACGATAAAACGAAATGTATCACCCAGGTTCATCCGAATCCAGGATGCTATGGATGTTGGTATCTTAATCTTACTCAAGTCGCGATGCCGCGCCAGCTTCATCATACTCAACAGTTCTTCCTGTTGCCGTACGAATTCGGCTACCACCTCTTTTGCATTCAACTCCCGCGATGGGCGATGAGTTTTGAAGGCCTTCATTTTCTTCTTGCCGGTGTCCGGATGTAACGACTTCGTAAACATATTACCCAGCCAGGTGCCGGAATAGTCTTCACCTGCGGTGGTATTCCTTTCCATCCCCTGGCGCATCAGTGGAAAATAGTAATTGCCATATCCGTTCAGATGATCGAGGCACTGGGCAATGCTCCAGCCGCCATCTCTCGCTGGCTTCAATAACTCAGCGTCGCTCATGTTCTGGTAGCTCCTGACCGCTTTACCAATATGTTGTTCTGTATTCTGTGAAAGCTGCTCGAGCAGTATGCTTGACTTTAGTTTCATAATTGATGCTTGGGATACAAAAATCGGAACAGCTAACGAGATAGAAGTTGGTAAATACCAAGAAAAACTGGTCGATTCAAGGGGTATGGGAAAGTGTCGGAAGATCAGATCCGGATCTTGTTGATCAGCTTAGAAAAATTAGTGGCATCCATCCCTAAGTAACTGGCCAGGTATTTATGCGGAACCAGTTGCAGGATATGAGGGCTCCGTTTGAGCAGAGAACGAAATTTATCTTCCGACGAAAAGCATTGTATTTCCACCAGCCTCTCTTCCAATCCGCTTATTACCCCGCTCAAACCTTTACGAACCATTGTTTCTATGGAATGGTGTTTCTGCATCAGGCCATTGAATTCATTGAAAGATGTTCTTAAGAAGGACGATGGGGTAAGTGTTTCGAAATTGTACTTCGATGGTAATTGCATCAGGAAAGAATCAAGTACGCCACTGAAAGATGGTTTGTAGGTAAATAGAATGGTAGCCTCCCGATCCTTTTCATCTTCATAATAGATCCGTTGTACACCATCCAGCACCAGGTATAGATGTCTTTCCACCTGACCTGCGGCCGTCAGAAGTTCTTTACGCCCTGCTTCCATGGGGGTCCATATCGTTCCCAATTCTTCCATCACATCAGTTGGCAAAACCTGGAACCTGCTGACCATGTCAGCCAAAACATCATGCGCATTTTCCATAGCTCAAAAATAGAAATGGAATAGGAATTTGGAATAGATGATTTGTCCATTATGGGGCAGATAAGCAGATTGTTGAGTAAATTCATGGGATGAACGGACTAACGCAGCAACAAGTGCTCGAGAAACGTGCTCAACATGGAACCAATGACCTGGAACTGCGTGAAGAGCGTGTCTTGCTAAATGTTCTTAAAGAGATCGTGCTCGAACCGATGTTCATTTTACTGCTAGCCGCCTGCGTGATCTACTTCATCACGGCCCAGTACCAGGAAGGCTTTATCATGTTGGTGTCTATTTTCATCGTGGCCGGTATCTCGCTTTTCCAGGAATACAGAAGTCGTAATGCCGTGCAAGCCCTGAAGAAATTATCACAGTCTCGAGTTCGCGTGATCCGGAACAATCAGGAAGAAGAAATCCTGAGCGAAGAGTTGGTGGTAGATGATGTCATGTTATTGGAAGAAGGAGATCTCATCGCTGGAGATGGCGCATTGATCGAGTCCCGCGATTTTTCCATCAACGAATCCATACTTACCGGCGAATCATTCTCGGTTTTCAAAAACAAGGATGACCTTATTTTCAGGGGCACGCTGGTGACCAGCGGGAATGCCATGGCGAAGGTGACCACCGTGGGAATAAAAACCATGTTTGGCAAGATTGGACTTGCAGTGAAAGAAATTAGCACCGTCAAAACACCATTGCAAAATCAGATCCGCTCGTTTGTCCGCAATATGGTCTGGATCGGCGCAATCGCTTTCCTGATCGTTATTGGATTCCACTATTATAGAACACAGGATCTGCTGCATTCATTTTTAAATGGCCTCACGCTCGCGATGAGTATACTGCCCGAAGAGATCCCGGTTGCCTTTTCCACCTTTCTCGCCCTGGGTGCGTTCCGGCTATTAAACAATAAGATCATTGTCAAACAACCCCAGTACGTGGAAACACTGGGTGCGGCAACAGTGATCTGTGTAGATAAAACAGGCACGCTTACAGAAAATAAAATGAGCGTTGCTTTCTTATACGATGCGGCAAAAAAAGCCTCTGTATCACTGCTGGGATTGAAGCAGTCACAGCCTGAACTACCGAAGCAACTGATTGAATATGCCATGTGGAGTAGTGAGACAAAGCCCTTCGATCCCATGGAATATGCGATCCATGATCTATATGCTGAATCAACGGCGACGGATAGGCGAAAAGAATTTGAACAGGTGCACGAATATCCAATTGGCGGGACGCCGCCAATGATGACCCATATCTTCCAAAACAAATCAGGTGAATTGATCATTGCCGCAAAAGGAGCACCTGAGAGGATCTTACGACAAAGCCATTTGACGGCTGAAGAGATCGCCGTTATTGAGGAGCAGGCATTGACATATGCGAAACAAGGGCTTCGTGTTTTAGGTGTTGGCAAAAGCGTCTGGCCGGGAACAAAATGGCCGACGGTGCAGGATGAATTCCAATTTGAGTTTTTAGGGTTGATTGCATTTCAAGATCCACCCAAGGAAAATATCCGCGAAACCATTGAGACTTTTCATCGGGCAGGAATTTCAGTGAAGATGATCACGGGCGATTATGCTGAGACTGCACTGGCCATTGCCAAACAGATCAATCTCAGTCATGATGGGGAAGTAATTACTGGCGCAGACGTTTTGAAACTGGACCCGAAAGTACTTCAATCAAAAGTGCGACATGTAAACATTTATGCACGCATGTTTCCCGAAGCTAAACTGAAAGTGATCGACGCCTTGAAAGAATCGGGCGAAATCGTGGCCATGACGGGCGATGGTGTGAACGATGCGCCTGCGCTTAAAGCTGCGCATATCGGGATAGCCATGGGCCGTCGCGGATCGGAAATCGCCAAAGCAGCAGCCTCACTGATTCTTACAGACGATGATCTTGGGCATATGACAGATGCAGTTGCGCTGGGCAGAAAGATATATGACAATCTGAAAAAAGCGATCCAGTACATTGTATCCATTCATATACCCATCATTCTGATCGTTACGCTACCCCTGCTATTGGGCTGGGCGTTCACAGAGATATTCACACCGGTGCATGTCATCTTCCTTGAATTGATCATGGGTCCAACATGCTCGATCATTTATGAAAACGAACCGATGGAACCAGACACTATGGATCGGCCACCACGACAAATTAGCAGTACATTCTTATCGTTCCGACAACTACTGACCAGCATGTTTCAGGGATTGTTCATTACGGCAGGTTGCCTGGGCATCGGCTACTATGGAATTCAACAAGGCCAGGACCATGAAACAATAAGAACGCTGATTTTCATTACACTGCTCTTCTGTAACGTGTTCCTGACTTTGGCAAACCGCTCATTTCACTATTCTGTATTTACAACCTTGCGATATAAAAATTACCTGGTGCCGATAATCATCGGAATCACGCTCTTGTTTATTGTGGGAATGCTGACTATTCCATTTATGCAGCATTTGTTTGGACTAACCTCCATTTCCTGGACAATGCTCGCGACTAGTTTGGCCGTTGCATTTATTTGCAGTTTCTGGATAGAACTGCCCAAAGCTTGGAACAGCCGTAAGGAAAACTCTGTAGACAAGGGTGGGGCCAACGAAAAAATGATTTGATTAATTTTAAACAAAACTCTCCCATGCGCCTACTCCTCATCCTCCTGTTTTTGCCATTCGCCTTATCAGCCCAGTTACCCGTTGCAGAACCTGGCGCGATGGGGATCTCATTGGAACGGTTGACCCGTCTGGATCGGTTTGTACAAAAATATGTGGACGATGGACGGTTGAACGGAGCAACGGGTATAGTCTTGCGCGACGGCAAAATCATCTATCACAAAGCCTTTGGTTATAGCAATATTGAGAAGAAGATTCCGATGCAGAAAGACCAGATTTTCAGGATTGCCAGTATGACCAAGCCAATTGTAAGTGTAGCCGTAATGATGCTGTGGGAAGAAGGAAAATTTTCGCTCGACGATCCCATTTCCAATTTCATCCCCGCCTTTAAAAAGACCCAGGTATTGGATAAATACAATCCCAAAGACACCAGCTTTACCACCCTGCCCGCAAAACGAGAAATCACGATCCGGCATTTGCTCAGCCATACGTCCGGAATCGGATATCCCCAGATAGGATCGCCTTATGCCGTTGCAATCTATAAAAAATACAATATAAACGGCGGAATCGGCACGGCCAACGGCCCGTTGAAACAAATGATCCCGAAAATTGCGGAACTGCCTCTGTTTAACCAACCCGGCGAAAAATTCCTTTACGGACTGAATACGGATGTCCTCGGTTACCTGGTTGAACTGGTCAGCGGGATGCCCCTGGACAAGTTTCTGCAAGAGAAAATATTCGCGCCGCTCGGGATGAAAGACAGTTATTTCTATCTGCCTGCCGAAAAATATTCACGGCTGGTAAAGCTATATAAACAAAATGATAACGGCAAAATATTGCCTTATGATGAAAATTTATCCGTTGGTGGCAGCACAGATTTTCCTTTAAACAAAAACGGAGAATACTTTTCCGGCGGCGCAGGCCTTAGTTCAACGGCCTATGACTATGCCCTGTTCTGCCAAATGCTGATCAATGGCGGGGTTCTGAATAATGCAAGGATCCTGTCGCCACACACCATTAGCCTGATGACAACCAACCAGATCGGGAACTTCCTGATGTGGGACAATCCGGGCGAGATCCGTCAGTTCGGCCTTGGCTTTGGCCTCTACCTGGAGAAAGCCAAACCTGTGCTCCCCGTGGGTGAGGGTAGCTATACCTGGGGCGGCATGTTTGCCACCCATTTCTGGATAGACCCGAAAAACAAATTAGTGGTGGTCTTTATGCGAAATGTATGGCCCACCCAGGATTGGGATTTTGAAGATCGGATCAAGCCGGTGATCTACCAGGCTCTCACCAATTAGCTAATTGGCTAATTGGCTAATTTGCTAATTGACTAATTGATACGGACGCAGCTTCCCCGTCCCGGCGAAACCAAACCTGGAAGTACCGTATAAATGGGAGAAGGCGGGAAGCATCCACTTGCCCACTAGAGCCAAACCTGGAAGCATCCTAGAAAAGAGCGAAGCCAGGAACCATCCCTATAAGCGTTAAGAGTATTTGCGCCGTTTGGATATATAAAATACTTTAAATACCTTTTAAATGACTTTCATAGGTGTCTCCCTAAACCTTAAACACTAACAGATGATCAAGAAGCTGCTTAAATGGACGGGCATTGCCATCCTCGCCATTCTGGCCTCAATTACCGTGGCCGTATTGTTCCTTCAAAATAGAAAATTTGACGCGCCTTATCCGGATATTCATGCTTCCAAAGACAGTGCGGTTATCGCTAAGGGTAAGTACCTGGTGATGGGCGCTGCCCACTGCGCCAACTGTCATGGTGCCGTGGGTACCGAAGCCCGCGTGAATGCAGGCGAAGAAGTGCCCCTTACTGGGGGGAAACATTTTGCAATCCCGCCCGGAAATTTCTATCCCAAAAATCTGACTCCCGATGCAACAGGTATCGGCGAATGGAAAGACGAAGAAATTGCGCGGTCGTTAAGGTATGGAGTCGGTACTGATGGTCGTGCTATTTTCGACTTCATGTCGTTTCATAATACGAGCGATGAAGATATGACCGCCATTATTTCATACCTCCGATCCCAGAAACCAGTTAAGTATGAAGTGCCCCAGAACGAATACACCGTACTTGGGCGGATACTCAAAGCATTTGTCATTAAACCGAGCGGTCCCTCTGTTGAAGTTCCTAAATCAGTAAAAACTGACACATCGGTGGAGTACGGTAAATACCTCGCTTTCAGCGTCGCTAATTGCCGCGGTTGCCACACGGACAGGGATTTGAAAACAGGTGCATTCGTAGGAAAAGAATATGCCGGCGGCTTCGAGATGGAATCCATTACCGACGTCAACTATGTCCTTCACACGCCCAACTTAACGCCCGATCCAAAAACAGGGCGGATTTATGGCTGGACCGAAGAGCAATTTGTCAAAAGGTTCCGCGAGGGGAAAAAGATCGAACATTCGCCTATGCCTTGGGGACCCTTCAGCAGACTCGATGATGCTGACTTAAAAGCCATCTACAAATATTTGCAAACGATAGAGCCTGTTGAGAAATTAATCGAAAATGTGCTTGCAAAGAAAGAATGACCTACGCACGTCTATTAAGAACCTTGTTGAAGATGTGCAGGTGAAGAATTAAAATGACGCGGAATAAGACGATCAATTAAAATTACCGCTACATGATCAGCTCACCACATTAACCGGAGCCCCGTTAACATACGCCTTTGCATTGTTCGAGACAATATCCATCAACCTGATACGAGCTTCTTTGGTTGCCCAAGCGATGTGCGGGGTGATGATGCAATTCTTAGCTGAGAACAAGGGATTATCGGGCGGGGGCGGCTCCTTTGATAACACATCAATGCCAGCACCGGCGATCACATCCCTGTTTAAAGCATCGGCCAGATCCTGGTCGTTCACCAACGGGCCTCGTGAAGTATTGAGCAAAAATGCAGACGATTTCATGCGCTGCAAGTTTTCCCGGTTGATCAGTCCAGTGGTCTCCGGCGTGAGGGGACAGTGCAGGCTGACTACATCACTCTGCTCCAACAATTCCTCCAATGGGGTCCAACGAAAATGGGCTCGCTGGCTTTGATCCGTCTTTGTTCTGCTATTAGCAATGATCTTCATTCCAAACGCTGAGGCCACGTCAGCCACTTTCTTCCCAATATCTCCAAAGCCAATAATGCCCATGGTTTTCCCGGCTAGCTCGATCAAAGGATAGTTCCAAAAGCAAAAATCCTGAGACCTTGACCAATCTCCGTTCTTCACAGCATTGCTATGATCCTGTACATGCAAAGTGAGTTCCAGCAATAGCGCGAACGTGAGTTGAACTACCGACGTAGTGCCATAACCAGGCACGTTGGAAACCACTATGCCGAGCTCTTTTGCAGCTGCTACATCCACACAATTATATCCCGTTGCCAATACACCAATGAACTTTAACCTGGGAAGTTGCGCCATGATATCCCTGCCCACCGGCTCTTTATTCGTGAATATCATCTCCGCATCTTTACAACGCTCAACGATCTGGTCCTGCCGGCTCCGATCATATACCGTCAACTCACCTAACGCTTCGAGGCCTTCCCAACTCAGGTCTCCCGGATTTAGTGAGAACCCTTCGATTACAACTATTTTCATCCGCTAAATTTAAGCAGAAGCATGTGAACATGTTGAGCTGCGAGAAAACTAGCCCTTTGGAAAAAGCTGCAAAACAGTTTTCAGAGATAAAAACATTTTCCCACTCGAAAGCTTTATAAAGCCATATTTTTCATAGAACCCTATGGCCTCTTCATCTAAAGGGTCCGCGACTATCGCCATCGAACCGATTTTTTTTGATGCTTCAACACAACGTGTGATGGCATCGGTCAATAATAACTCACCGAGGCCCTGGCCTTTCCAGTTGACATCCACCGCCAGTCTTCCCAACAAAATGACAGGTAAGGCTTTGTATCCCTGCGATACTTTCATTTTAATTGCTAATGGAGCAGTTTCCAAGGGTATTGAGGAACTCGAAAGGGTGTAATAACCCATCACCTTATGGTAATCATCTGCAATGACAAAACATACGGCAAGCTTCTTCTTAAAATCCAGATTGACCTGATTCCGGATATAATGGTCAAGCGACCTTTTACCGCATGTAAATGCCTTCCTTTCGTGAAAAGCATCAAGAGGTTCTACTTGAAAACTCATTTGTCAGAGATCGCCTTTTTATATCGCTTAAATGCCCTTCTTAGTGCCACATTGGGTTCCGGAGGGTTTAAGATGGTTTCCATGAATAATTGCCAATCCGCCGGCGTGGCCAGTATTGTACCTTTTTCCTTCTCGATCTTTTTCGCCTCCTTATCTGCAGCATACACCATAAAATCAGTTAGGGTTTTAAATCCTCCAAGTTCAGCCATTTGTTCAAAATGCTCTTTCTGTTCTTTGGACAATCTTAACTCCAGGCGTGCTGTCTGTGTTGTTTTCATTTCAGGTCAATTGCACCAAAAATGTACGGCTTTTTTCCGTACATCTTAATTCGCATTGATCTCTCCTTTTAGGCCCCTACCTGAACTTAAATCTCAAAAATACTTCCCTTGCCTGGCGCTGCAAGTGGTAGAATGACCACCGATCCGCGTTTTTTCCTGCCCGGATTACGTTGATCACCCAAAAATCTCACCGTTAGCCCTTTTCGGCTTTCAAACAGGCAACGACAGGCCTAGTTTCACCTTCAGAAGTGCCGGACAAATTGTAACTTATAAAAGCTGGTATTTCCTGAATGTTATGAAACCAATCATTATTACCATCTTATTTTCCTTGACAGTGGTCAGCTTATGGGGACAGCCGAAGTACACCCTTCCCTATATTCAACAGCTTCATCAAAAGCTCAAAAACTCAAAGGGAACCGATAAAGCAGATATACTGAATGAGCTCAGTTATGCCTGGAATAAAATAGTTGACTCCAGCATGCTCAAGAAATGGGCAGATGCGGTGAAGATCAAAGGAGATTCAGTAAGATTCTACGGTAAGGCTGCATATATAGAATCAAAGAAAATAAACTATAATAAAGGTCTTGCAATAGCACAAATCAATATTGTCCAAGGCCTTCGCTATAGTTGGTGGGACGAAGACGGGTTTCCAAAACCCGTAGTGAATTCCATTCTGGACACCATGCAATTGCTGCTGGATCAGGCTAACCTCTTTCTCACTCAGGTGGAACATCATAAGTTCCTTGCTGAATATCATATACTCCGGGGTGATGTATATCAAAAGCGAGATCATAGTGATTTTGCTAACTTTTCGAAGTCATGGCAAAAGGGGATAACTGAATTTGAACAGGCCGGTCTGATGAAAGATGCAGCGGAATATTGTACCTGGTTGAGCTTTGATTATATCGATGGCGGCTATCTCAACGACGCGCTCGACTATTCCCTAAAAGGGCTTGAATACGCTCGCAGATGGGAAACAGAAGATACTACAATAAATACTTCATTTGAAACGGTAGACTGGAAACAGTATCTGATCAAGCAGTCTCTCGCAAACCTGGCCGCCATTGCTAAAAACGGTGGGGATTACTATTCAGCTATGAACTATCTCAACGAGTTGCACGAATACCAAAAGAAAACTATTAACCCATGGCCTGTTGACCTTGATAAGGCAGACCTTTTCATCTCTATGGGAAATGCAGATTCTGCATTGCACTACCAGAAACAGTCTGAAAAAACAAAT
Source organism: Sphingobacteriales bacterium (assembly GCA_031375135.1). Taxonomy (GTDB): domain Bacteria; phylum Bacteroidota; class Bacteroidia; order Chitinophagales; family Chitinophagaceae; genus Pollutibacter. Next base: position 17,667 of record JANMHK010000061.1, read on the forward strand.
AAAAACAGGTTCACACAATACACAATGGCCAGGATCTTTATGCTCCAAAACAAATACAATGACGCCATTCCAATACTTAAATCTTCACTCGATTCTTTTACATTGAAACGCAATCACCCTGACGCATCAGGTGCCGCCAACATGTTAGGTAAAGCAAATGCCTCAACCGGGAATTATAATGACGCGCTACTTTATACCAGATTCGCCGTGTCAGTAGCAAACCAGTGGGGTCGACGGGCATATCTTGTACCGGCATATGAAACACTATCTCAAATTCATCATAGTTTAGGCAAACACGACAGCGCCTACTTCTACCTGAACAACTATATCAAACTTAAAGATTCAATCCAAAACAGCCAGTTCCTGTGGCAACTCCACAAAACCCAGAAAGAGGCATCGACAGCACTATTGTTGAAAGACAATCAAATCCAGGCATCGGAGATCAGGCGGCAGGCAGAGCTTAGAAATATCCTTCTTGCAGCCCTGCTGCTGCTGTTGATCGCAGGAGCATTGACCTGGAGAAACTTACGCCTTCGTAAAAAATACGAACAGCTTGAAATGCTACGCAGGCAAACAGAACTCCAGCAACAAGCGCAGGACCTGGAGATGAAAGCCCTCAAAGCCCAAATGAATCCGCATTTCATCTTCAACTCCCTTAGCTCCATCAACTGGTTCATCCTGAAAAATAAAACGCAAGAAGCATCGGACTATCTAACCAGTTTCTCCAGGCTGATCCGGATGGTACTCACCAACTCCGACAAGCCAGTGATTAGTCTCGACGAAGAACTGAAAATGCTGCGGCTCTACCTGGATATGGAACAGCTCCGCCTGGAGCATTCTTTCGATTACAAAATCGAAATGATGAACAACATCGATGCGTCCGAAATCTACATGCCACCCATGATCCTGCAACCATTCTGTGAAAATGCAATCTGGCATGGACTTTCACACAAAACCGAAAAAGGAGTGCTAACCGTTAACTTTGAACTACACGAGCATCTACTTAATTGTACGATTGCAGACAATGGAGTCGGCAGGCAGAAAGCCGATCAATTAAAAAATAATAAGTCGCACAAGGAAAAATCACTAGGCATTCAGATCACCAAATCAAGGCTTTCTTTGTTCAATGGCGCCCAAAAAGAATCGGAATTTTATAACATAGAAGATGTGGTGAATGAAGAGGGGGCCATAGACGGAACTAAAGTTACCTTGAAGATCAAACCAAAAGAAGTGGCATGATGAAAGCGATCATAGTAGACGATGAACCGCTCTGTTGCCAAAGCTTACAACTTCTGTTGGAACAGAATTGCCCTGATGTTTCAGTTGTTGGCGTTTACAACAATGGACTTTCAGCTTTGGAAGGACTTCGTTTGCAACATGTGGACCTGGTTTTCCTGGACGTCGAGATGCCGCGTATGTCAGGTTTCGAAATGCTGGAAGCATTGAGCTCTGTAAACTTCAAACTGATCTTCACTACCAGTTACGACAAATATGCTTTGAATGCCTTGCGGGTTAGCGCAATTGATTATTTACTGAAACCCATTGACCGGAGAGAACTTGTTCAGGCTGTTGAAAAAGTTCGATCCGCTGCAGAAGCTCG
>JANMHK010000096.1:0-3013 GCA_031375135.1 Sphingobacteriales bacterium
AGGTTCCTTGCCGGAATGATATTTTTCTTTACAAACGGATGGCAGAATTCGACATTATTTTTTCCCTGTGTTCCATACCTGAGATGACCCAGGAGCACTTCGCCCATGAATGGCAAATGGCCTTTCAAAAGGCCGGGATGTTTACGAATTTCAGGCTGGTATTTTTCGAGCTCCGTGATCTCCTTACCGATGGTTTGGAACAGATCGGCGATAGCCTGGGACGCAATGCTTCTATGCCTGTACAAAAACGGATACCCAGGTTCGGTATTCAGCTTCATTGTAGCAAGTCCTGCACCATCCTGGCCCCTGTTATGCTGTTTCTCCATCAGGAGATATAGCTTATTCAGGCCGAAAAGAGCTGTACCATATTCTTGCTGGTAATAAGAGAAAGGCTTACGAAGACGAATGAATGCCAGACCGCATTCATGTTTAATTGCATCACTCATGTATCTGAGATGAAGCGCGAAGTTAGAATAATCAGGTGAAAAGGAATGGTAAAAATCAGGACTATGCCTGTATTTATCCACTTTTTTTCATTGTAATTAGCACTGACACTAATTAGCCATTCGTTATTGATTTTTACCAACCATATTGGGGAAGGTTTTCTGAATGCTCTCGCAACTTGAATATTCAGTATCAACCATGACGAAGTAAGTTGGGAGTTTGGACTTGAACCAGTTTTCCACCGCTTTACTTTTCTTCTCTTCAATGGCCCTCATGGCTATTTTATTGTAGTCGTCCTTAAGGTTCTCCCTATGAGGTTCTGTTTTGCTCTGGATCACGATCAACCGTACTCCTTTCTTTGCGTTTGGATCGGCGAATTCTGTGGGTGGAGAATATTCTCCAACCTTCAATTTATTCAGGTCTTTCACCATGTCTTTGTCCAGTTCGTCGATGGTTACGCTGGTTCCTGATTGGCCGGAGATCAGCCCTGCCGTGAACTTGCTGCCTTCATCTTCACTGAATCTGTCTACTGCTTCACCGAAAGAGATCGTACCAGCGATCAACTTGGATCGTATACTATCCAATTTTGATTTCGAATTATCAACTTCTACCTGAGTTACTTCAGGTATTCGGAGAATATGCCTGATTACTGCATCGTCACCGTTCCGGCTAACCATTTGAATGATATGATATCCGAATTTGCTTTTTATCACCTGTGAAACCTGACCTTCTTTCAACCTGAATGCAGCATTCTTGAATTCGGGATCCCATTGTTTCTCAGCCTTGTTGATCTCGTAACGGCCACCGTTTTGTTTACTACCAGGATCTTCAGAATAAAGCCTTGCATAGTTTTCAAAAGATTTTCCGCTTTCGATCTGGCGCTTATAATCGTTCAACTCATCTATCGCAAATTTCTCAAGCTCGCGGCCCGCTTTCGGAAACAGAATGATCTGACCTACTACGAGCTCCGTTTCATAGAACCTAAGACTATCTTTCGGGGTCTTATCGTAATAAACTTTAACTTCCTGGGGGGTGATCTTCACGTTCTCAACAATTTTACCGCGCATGGCATCTGCCAGCCTTCTTTCTTTCACCGAAGGCCTGAAGTCCTCCTTCATCTGGTAAACGGTACGGCCTGCTACCTGCTCAACGGCTTCTTTCCCGCCAAACTCCATGATAAAATATCGGATCCTCTGGTCAAGTTCAGCATTGATCTCTTCTTCACTCACGGGTAAGGAATCTTTTTCTGCTTGCAGCACCAGCGCCTTATCCATGAGCATGCGTTCCAGCAAAACGCATTCAGCATTCTGCGGAACTTCGCCACCGCGGCGTTGGATATCATCAATATAATTGAGGAGATCTGATTTGAGAACGATCTTGTCACCGAGAATCCCCGTGATCTTGTCGGCCAAAACCCTGGCCGATTGCGCAACGGCAAACTGACATAAACAAACCGTTACCAGGAATAAAAACCACTTACGCATGAGCAAATAAACTTAATTAGATTCTAATGAAACCTTAAAATTTAGGATACAGGAGAGAGGATACAGGATAGAGGATACAGGATGGAGCGTTTACTCTATCCTCTCTCCTCTCTCCTCTATCCTCTATCCTCTATCCTTCTATAATGTCCGCTTCACTTCTTCCATTTCGAACGCCTCGATGATATCGCCAACTTTAATCCCGGCGTAATTCTTCACGGTCAAACCACATTCCATATTGGATACCACCTCTTTCACGTCATCTTTGAAACGCTTCAGACTTCCGAGCTCAGCTGACTGGCCTTCACCTTTAGGATATTCCACGATACCATCCCTGATCACGCGGATCTTGCTGTTACGCATGATCTTTCCGTCAAGGACATAGCAACCGGCTACGGTAGCCTTGTCAAAGTTGTAAACCTCACGGACTTCAACGTTGGCAATGATCTTCTCCTGGATCTTCGGCTCAAGCATACCTTCCATGGCGCTCTTCAGTTCTTCGATCGCATTGTAGATGATCGAGTAAAGTTTGATCTCCACGCCTTCTGTTCCTGCGAGTTTGTTAGCCTGGCTGGAAGGACGAACGTTAAATCCAAGTAAGATGGCATCAGAAGCTGCCGCGAGCAAGACGTCACTTTCCGTGATTTGTCCTACCCCTTTATGAACTACAGCAACAGCGATCTCAGGTGTTGATAATTTCTGAAGTGAGTCACTCAAGGCTTCAACCGAACCATCCACGTCACCTTTGATGATGATGTTAAGTTGTTTGAAGTTGCCGAGTGCGAGACGACGACCGATCTCATCCAGGGTAATATGTTTCTTGGTACGTATACCCTGCTCACGAAGGATCTGTGCACGCCTGCCCGCTACTTCCTTGGCTTCGGCTTCATCTTCATATACTTTGAATTTCTCACCGGCCTGCGGCGCACCGTTCAAACCGAGAATCAAAACTGGTGAACTCGGTCCAGCCTCGTCCTCCTTCTTGTTTCTTTCGTTGAACATAGCCTTTACACGCCCGTAGTGCTGTCCGCTCACTACCACATCGCCCATTTTCAGGGTTCCGTTCTGCACAAGCACCGTTGCTACGT
>JANMHK010000352.1:0-3895 GCA_031375135.1 Sphingobacteriales bacterium
AAAGAATATTTAAATGAGCCTTCAAATAAAATACGGGGTTAGTACCTGGCTATGGACTTCGCCATTTACCACTGAGTCTATCGATGTTCTTTTTCCAAAAATTGCTGCCATGGGTTTCGACGTGGTTGAAATTGCAGTCGAAGATCCATCCCTGATCGATGTAAAAAAATTGAAAGCGGGTCTAGACCGCTATCAGCTGGGGGCCATGGTATGCGGCGCTTTCGGGCCCACACGAGACCTTACCCATGAGGATGTGTCGGTGCACCAAAACTGTTTCTCTTATATTGAGGACTGCTTTGAGTTTTGTAATGAACTTGGAACAGGATTTTTAGGTGGTCCGATGTATTCTGCAGTAGGCAAGGCCAGGATGGTGCCGGCGGATCAACGGAAAAGGGAATGGGATCTGGCCGTGAAGAATCTTCGCATAGTAAGCGAGATGGCTGCAGCAAGGGGTCTTCAGATCGCGTTGGAACCACTGAACAGATTTGAATCCGACCTGGTCAATAATGTGGATGATGTGTTGAGGTTGATCTCGGATATCAATCATCCGGCTGCCATGGTTATGCTGGACGGTTTCCACATGAATATAGAAGAACGGGATATTGTGAAGGCCATCACAAGTGTGGGGGATAAGCTGATTCACATGCAGGTTTCGGAAAACTACCGGGGCACACCAGGAACGGGACAAACCCGTTGGGATGAATATAAAAAAGGATTAGAAGCCATCAACTACTCGGGTGTGGTTTCCATTGAAAGCTTTACTCCTGAAAACAGGGAACTGGCGGGTGCTGTTTGTTTCTGGCATCCGATGGCTGAGAGCCAGGATGGATTTGCAACAGAAGGGCTGAGCTTTTTAAAGCATTGGGCACAATCATAATTTTATTTCTTTAAGCGTATAAACATAAATCGATGGGTAAGAAAATCAATGTAGCGATCATTGGGCTAGGGTTTGGAGCTGAATTCATTCCAATTTATCAGAAACATCCCAATGCCAACCTGTATGCTATCTGCCAGCGCAATGTAGAGAAGATGAACCAGATCGGTGATGAGTTTGGTATTGAGAAAAGATATACGGATTACGATGAGTTATTGAAAGATCCAAACATTGATGCAGTACATATCAATACGCCAATCCCTGATCATGCCATACAATCCATCAAAGCATTAAAAGCAGGAAAACATGTTGCCTGTACAGTGCCCATGGCGACTTCCATCGAAGATTGCAGGCAGATCGTTGAGCTCGTCAAAGAAACGGGCCTAAGCTACATGATGATGGAAACGGTGATCTATGCCCGTGAGTTTTTGTTCATGAAGGAATTGTACGAAAAAGGGGAGTTGGGCAAGTTGCAGTTTTTGAAAGCCAGTCATCAGCAGGACATGGACGGCTGGCCGAACTATTGGCCCGGACTTCCGCCCATGCATTATGCCACCCATTGCGTAGGACCCGTCCTCGCGCTGTCTAAATCAGAAGCGGAATACGTTTCCTGCTTTGGATCTGGTACCATTCGTGAAGAATTACATGCACACTACAATTCACCTTTTGCTGTGGAGAGTACACATATTAAATTCAGGGACTCCGACCTGAGCGCCCATGTTTATCGTTCTTTATTCGACACGGCGCGTCAATACCGCGAGAGCTTTGAAGTGTATGGATCAAAGAAATCGGTGGAGTGGCCGCTCATTGAAGGCCAACCATTGGTGGTACATACTGCAAAGAAACCAGAACCTGAAATTCCGGAAGAAGTGCATTCGCCAGACTATGCCCATCTTTTACCAGAGCCTATCCAACGCTTTACTACAAAAGGCGTTTATGATACCGATGAGCACCAGCACCTTTCTTTTGTGCAAGGTGGAGGCCATGGCGGATCTCATCCTCATCTGGTGCATGAGTTCGTGAGTGCATTGGTAGAAGGCCGTGAGCCATTCCCCAATGCCCGTCAATCTGCCAATATCACTTGTGTGGGTATACTGGCGCACGATTCCGCAATGAAAGGCGGGGAGCTGCTAAAGCTTCCTGACTTTACACTGACTCGCCCATAGATCATTTCATGATATCGAATTCCCACACGGTTCTGTAAGAACCGTGTGTTTCTATGTACGACAGAAATTCATGGTAAAATTTATCTGCGCCGATGGTCGCACTATCGCCGATCACAAACAATTGTTCTTTGGCTCTCGTGATCGCGACATTCATCCGCCGGTAATCTTTCAGGAATCCGATCTCTGCTTCATCGTTGCTGCGCACGAGGGACACAATAATGTTTTCCATTTCCTGTCCCTGGAAACTGTCTATGGTGCTGATGCGAAGGGCAGGGGGGAGTTTTTCCTTCGCTGCCGCAGCCTGGCCTGAGTAGGGCGAAATAAATGCAGTTTTCATATCATCCAACGATTCTGAAGTAATGATCTGCTGAGCCAGCAGCAACTCGCCCTCATTTTGCAAGCTGGTATTATCGCGACCCCTTTCTTCCCCAAATCCGGATCCTGCCGTATCAATAAATGTGATGTGCACGCCCGTATTCTGGAGGTGCCCTGCTGTTTGCAGCAGGCTGTCGTAAAAATATTTGCTGCTGAAACCTGCGATCACTTCCCGCATCCGGTACTGGGTATTCAGCAGGTGGACGTCGGCCACTGCCTGGATCGCTACTTCGAGTATGGATTCGTTCAGGCCCAATCGCGCTGCCTGGTTACTCAATACTGTTGGGGGCAATTGCCAGTGGTCACCCGCCAGTACAATTTTTTCGGCCAGCGGGAAAACGCACCAGGCCAGGGGTTCGATGCATTGTCCTGCTTCATCGATCACCAGGGTTTGGAATGTGATCCGTTGAAGACCCGCATCATATAGCCCGATGGGCGTGCCGGCGATCACTTCTGCTTCGGCAAAGAATTTCTCCTCGTTATAAACTTGCAGCTTTTTTATTTCGGAACGAATGTTTTTGACTTCTTTGAAAAGCAAGCTGCGTTGTTCTCGTTCGGCTTTGCCAAAACTTCGCTTGTATTTAAGTGCCATCCGCCGAAACTCCTCGGCCCTTTTTTTGAGCTGCTTGATCTCTTTTAATTCCTTGCTGTTATTCAGTTTTCCCTCGGGAGTATGCGCAAAAATGGTTTCATCCACTTTACTTGTATTTCCAACGCGCAAGAGCTTTACGCCCTGGCGAATAAGTCCCTTTGAAATATTGTCAACCGCTGTATTGCTTGGTGCAGAGACCAGAACCTTTTCGCCCTGCATGATCAGTTGGATAATAGCTTCCACAAGTGTAGTTGTTTTGCCCGTTCCTGGTGGACCATGGATGATGGTCACAGATTCATTATTCAGCACAGCGGCCACCGCTTCCTGCTGGCTTTTATTCAGCTGTTTGTTTTTAAAAGGAATGCCTAAAGCAGTTTGTTTTTTTGTTCCTGCTGGCAAAGGCAAACTGCTGTGCAGTTGCTCAAAAAGCTGATAGCGGGGTTTGTTGTTTTCCAATTCTTCCAATACCCGTTTCATGATACTGCTGGTCCGGGTGTCCGGAGCCAGTTTAATGCCCACATTATCGTCTTCTATCCAATCCGGGTAATCAGGCGCGAACAGACGGAACTCACCTGCCTTGCCCTCCATATTGATCAATACGCCTTTTATGGGCTCTTCTCCTGTAGTAAAACATTCGATGGCTGCTCCGTCCTTAAAAAGATGGGTTTCGGCGGGAAAGGGAAGCCGGAACGCGATCTCCGGGTAATCGGCATAGCCGAAACTCTTCCTGACCACTTTGATCGGATGAAGGGCAAGTCCTTCTGCTTTAAGCGCGCGAAGGGTATGTTGCTGGTCAAGACTAAATCGCTGGATTTGCTCGGTTTCCTCCAGTTCAATACACTGCAGGAGCTTTTTGATACGCGGATGCATCCCGTGAAAATAGTCAAA
>JANMHK010000125.1:0-11582 GCA_031375135.1 Sphingobacteriales bacterium
GGATACCAGATCATGGTGACTGAGTTCACTTTATCGAGCCATTTATCCATCACGATCGCGCTTCCGCCTACCAGCAAAACATTCACAGGCTTTCCCGTATTTGCCAGGGCCAGGATCAGTTCCTCCTGGTGCCACTGCAGATTCAGGTAAGCTCGATCTTGAAACTCGCCTTCGCGGATACCTGCCACAACCACCACAGATTCTGCCGATCTCGCTGCAGCCACGGCAGCATCAATTTTCTGCTGCCAATCATCTTTCATACCTGCGTCCCAGATCAATCTCACCGTAGCATTCCCTGCAGGCTCAGTAAACTCGATCATGATATCATAAGCCTTTCCCTTCTCCACAGTTACATTAGCCAGCTCAGTATGGTAAGACTGTTTATTGAATCTATCTATGATCATCTTACCATTCAGAAATAATCTGAAGCCGTCATTCCCCTCTAGTCCAAGTTTCATCTTACCGGTCAATGGTGCTGTGAGTTGACCTTTCCACCTCACACTATAATGATCTTTTTTCAACCGTTCATCGGGAGAAAATAAAGTCCAATGAAAATCAACCTGCTTATCCTCCCTGGTAAAAACCGGATCACCCGATAAAGAAGGATTGGCAAAATAAGCACCTTTGATTTTCAGATAGTTTGCTGGTACAACCAGGTAATTTTTCTCGTCATGTTTGTACCCGGCGCTATAACTAATCCTGGTTGCCGGCATCTTCTTTTTTAGGCCGTCCAGGATCGAGATCTTCTCACCGCCGGGTCCGCTATAGCCTCCGAGTCTTGCATCTACGGCATCTTCACCGATGACAGCAAGCGATTTGATTCCTTTTTTTAATGGCAGGCCAGACTGATTTTTCAATAAAACGAATGAGGCAGCGGCAGCATCTTCAGAGATCTTTCTGTGCCTTTCAATGTTGATATACTTATCAATGTCGTCAACTGTTACATACGGTTTTTCAAAAAGCCCCAGCTCGAATTTTATTCGCAGCACCCGCGACACCGCATCATCAAGTCGTGCTGCATTGATCTTTCCATCGAGAAATGGCGGGATGAATAATTTATAATGTTCGTAGTCGGTTTGAAAGATAACGTCTAATCCGTTGTTGATGGCCTGTTCACCGGATTGAGGATAATCCAAGGAAGTGTTATGAAGAACCAGGGAACCGCCAACCGCGCCCGCGTCGGAAATTACAAATCCTTTAAAGCCCCATTCGCCTTTCAGTTTCTTCAGCAACAGATCATTATTTGCAGACGAAGGTTTCCCATTCACAGAATTATAAGCAGTCATGAGAGATCGTGCGCCGCCTTTGTCTATCAGTTCCCGAAAAGGATATAGAACTGTTTCTTCCAATTGGTTATTTGAACTATAGATGGGGTAACTGTCGCGGCCGCCATCACCTACATTCGCCAAAAAATGTTTGGGTGTAGTCACCACGCCTTTTTTTTCAAACTCACTCACAAAAGCGATCCCCATTTGGGCGGAAAGAAAAGGATCTTCCCCATAAGTTTCTTCTGTTCGGCCCCAACGCACATCAGTAGCGAGGTTCACTACGGGCGACAGGATCTGACGAATACCCCTTAATTTGGTTTCCAATGAAATAGCGTTCGACACTGTTCGCATCAGTGCCGTGTCCCAGGTAGCAGCAAGTGCAATTGACTGCGGGAAAGCCGTAGCACCTTTTCGAACGAGGCCGTGCAGGGCTTCGTCGAAAGCAATGATGGGAATACCTAGGCGGGAACGTTCTATAAAATAGCGCTGGATATCATTAATTTTTTTAGCCAATGACTTTGCATCGTCGCTGGCATTGTAGCTAAGGAGTTGAGCCGATGCGTTTCCACCCTGGCTTGAAGCGCTGACTTGAAAACCAAAAATACCGTTGACATATTTCGCTTCATCGCCAGATTTTATCTCGCCCGGGATCATGAATAGTTGCCAGAATTTTTCTTCTGGTGTCATCTTTGCCAATAGATCCTTCACCCTTGATTCAACTGGTGCCTGGGCATCTTTATATAGCGGCAGGCTCTGAGAAAAACTTTGAAAATACAAGCAGCAGGAAACGGCTACAGATAAAATTCGCATAGTAGTAGATGACATGCGCTAAAATTAGCACTTCCTCTTTATCTTCCGGCTGTAAATCCAGAACGTATGCAGAAGTTGATCTTATTCATGTTCATTCTCTTGGGGGCAACAACAATAAATGCCCAGGAAATATTTTATTTTTCAGAAGGCCTTGCCAGTGGTGCCGTGCATTCGTATGGACGACAAGCCTTTTACACCGATGCCCTGGCCTACGACTTATACAGGGGCGGAGTTACTCCGAAAGAAGGATCTGTTGCGGTCAGCGATACGGGAAGAAAGAGCAGCTGGGTAAAACTCGTTGCAGATACCAATCATATGTTTCGCGGCCCTGCTTTAGGCGGAGGTTACCTCTACCTTCAATACCAATCTCCGAAAAAACAGACCGCGATATTGATCGCAACCGGACATTCCATGTTCTATATAAATGGGGTACCACATGGGGGAGACCAGTACAGGTATGGATGGATGAATATTCCTGTTGAACTGAAGAAAGGACTGAATGAGATATATATCAGATCAGCCGGTATGGGCAGGTTTGGAGCGATCACGGCGCGGCTTGAGTTTCCTACTAAGCCGATCAACATTTTGACTAAAGACCCAACCCTTCCATTCTTTGTGGCTGGTGAAACAGCTTCGCCGCAGTGGGCAGGAGTGGTGGTTAGAAATTCATCTTCATCGCCCGCCAATGGATTAACGATGGAAGCTTCCGTAGAAGGAAAAAGCATGAGCACCGTGCTGCCGGGGTTGTTGCCACTATCTACACGCAAGATTCCTTTGCAGATCCCGGTGCCAGCTGATATTAAAAAAGGAAACTACCGGTTGGCCCTCGCGTTATACAACGGTAAGAAATTAGTGGATACAACGTCTTTATCCATCACTGCAGTTAATGCCGGTGAACACGCGAGCTATACCTTCGTCAGCGATATTGATGGTACGGTTCAATACTATGCAGTGGCGCCGCAGAAAAATGGACCCACCAAGTCTCCATCATTATTTTTCTCTGTGCACGGCGCAGAAGTGGAAGCCATTTCGCAGGCTCGCGCTTATAAACCAAAAGAAGACGGACCTGTGGTAGCGCCTACCAACAGGAGGCCAAGAGGATTTAACTGGGAAGACTGGGGCCGGTTGGATGCACTTGAAGTATTGAACATCGCGAAGCAAAAATATCAGCCCGATCCGCAAAAAATATATCTCACCGGTCACTCTATGGGCGGGCACGGCACTTGGTATCTTGGTGCTACTTATGCAGGTTCTTGGGCGGCCATCGCACCTTGTGCCGGGTATCCTACACTAGCTGGTTATGGTTCTGCCGATGGGGTTATTCCGATGGAAGCTGCATCGCCCATTAGAAAGATGTTGATCAGGTCCAGCAATCCGGCAAACGTACTTCAACTGGCAAAGAATTATAAAGCGGGGGGAGTGTACATTTTCCATGGAGATGCGGATGAAACCGTTCCTGTGGCGCTGGCCAGGCAGATGAGAAAAGTTTTGGGAGAGTTTCACCAGGATTTTAATTACTACGAATACCCGGGTGGAAGCCATTGGTTTGGCGACAACAGTGTAGACTGGAAGCCGATTTTTGATTATTTCAAATGGCATCGCATTCCCACATTGGACGATGTCAATGAAATAGACTTCAGCACCTCATCAACTGCGATTTCAGCATCACACCGCTGGATCACGATCCTTCAACAGCAAAAAAGTTTTGACTATAGCAGGGTGGTCTTAAGCAGAAATCTAAAAGCCGGAACCATCAAAGGAACCACAGAAAATATAGGCGCCTTGAAGATCGACTTCCCCGGATTTAATACCGGCGATACGGTGAAAATAGAATTGGACAAAGAAGCCATCACGGTTATCAAGACTTCCGAAAATGGCGTAGTGCTGACCAGGGATGGCAAATGGAATGTGGGCAGTGCGCCTTCGGTCCGTGAAAAAGGGATCATCAGAAATGGAGGGCTTAAAGAAGCCTTCAACCATAGGATGATTTTTGTTTATGGAACGAAGGGAACCGCGGAAGAAAATGCCTGGTCGTACAACAAAGCCGTGTACGATCTTGAGACCTGGTACTTCCGTGGTAACGGAGCTGTCGATGTTTTGTCGGACGTCGAATTTCTAAAGATCAATTATGCTGATCGGGGCATTGTGCTCTATGGAAATAGCACCACCAATGCGGCGGCGGCGGCGCTGTTGAAAGATTGTCCGATTAAGATGGAGCGTGGTAAAGCCAGTGTGGGTAGTAAAATCTATACAGGTGATGATATCGGGGCTTTCTACATCTGGCCAAATTCATTGTCGAATCACAGTATGATCGCGTTGATCGGCGGCACCGGCATTAAGGGTATGAGGGCTGCAGATGCCAATCAGTATTTTAGTGGTGGAAGTGGATTTCCCGATTTCATGGTCTTTACCATCGACATGCTTAAAGGCGGCGACAACGGTCTTAAAGCAGCGGGATTTTATGGCAACCAGTGGCAGTTGGGAAATGACTTCCAATTGGCTGATTAGCTCGATACAATTGGCTCATTGCTGTATTCAACTCACAAGTGCAATTTTTGACAAAAATGGCAGCGTAAACTAAAAAAGTCCTCTGCCATTAATCAAGTAGTGCCAATTTGAATTACTCTCCCCGTGCTAGTCAGAGGGTATTACCTGTAAGAATTTTGAATCATTTGACTTTTAGAAAAACAAAGTAAAGTTTGCTTTTGCGAAAAAAGGTGTGCCCGGCGTAAAGTGGATTTCCGAAACAGGATCTTTCTCGTTCTGCAATCGGCTTTCTGTTTCAAACTGTGTTTCCTTCCATTTGGTATTAAATAAGTTCTGAATGGCCAACCCGACTTGCCAATTCCGCTGTGAAAAACTGATTGCTGCATCTGCTACGAAGTATCCTGCTGCAATAACGGAATTGTCTTCATTGGCAGGCCTCCCCGCCATATAGCGGTACCGGAGGCTGCCGTTCCATCCGCATGCTTTTCGGTAGGTTAAGCCACCGACACTGGAAAACCGTGGAGCTAACGGCAAAAAATTTCTCGCCTTCGCAACCTCAATTGCTCTTGGATCGGCAAAGCTAATGTCAGCGTCAGCAAACAGGTTACCGGCCAATTCATATCTTGCTGAAAAATCAAAACCGTATCTTCTTGTCTGGCCACCAGCTTCTACAATCCCCTCATCACCTACATAAATAAATTCCTGATCGAGCCATAAATACCATAGTGCCGATTGAAAAACGAGCTTATTGCCGACTTTGAAAACTACACCCAAATCCGAACCATAAGCCGGTGGCAAAACTTTCCGGCCGGCCTGTTGAACGGCTACTCTTGTATCGTTGCTGTGAAATCCCCTGCCACTGTATAAGTACAACTGCACTTTATTATTCACACGATAATTCAAGTTTAGCTTTGGGCTGAAGATGGAGGAATGGGTTGACAATACCTTTCCGGATAATTTATCATTGTAATAATTGGTGAAATAATCCGCCCTGACGGCACCGGTAACATCAAGGTTCTTTGAAAGGGATAAACGTTGCGACCAATAAACTCCTGCATTAAACTCGTTGATGTCACCCCACATGATATCAGCCGTATTCAATTCCCTGTTTTTTGTACGGGTAAGTTCAATATCATTAATATCATCATATCGGACCTGAACCCCTGCTTTAATTTCTGTTTTAATGTTCCCTATAAATGATGTCTTTTGGTAGGAACCATTATAGCCATAAATATTCCGGTCTTCTTTTTGCCTTATCTGGTCGCCATTCACAGCATCTTCTTTAAAAAAAGTAAAATTGGAGTATAGTTCAAACGCATACCTGCTGTAGAAAACCTGATTGCGGATAAAACCACCGCTATTGAGATAAGTCAAAATTTCTGTACTTGCATTATAGCGATATGTTCTGCCACCCTCTGTGTTATCTATGGCTCCGAAATAACTAATCATCCCATTTTCAACGGCTCGCTCCGGTATCTGGCCCGACGCATTCCACTTGCTACTGAACACCGTCAGCGTAGTACTTAAGGTGCTGTTGTTAGACAAGCTATCATGATACTTTAACAGGCCATTGAAACGATGAAAATCCTGCGAGCTCTCAAAATATCCTTTGGTAAATGAAGCTTCACCGGCAACGTACAGACTCCGCCTTTTTCTGTCACCACGTGGTCTTAATAAGTTGATGCCTGTTACCCCACGAAAGGTGTTGAATTGTCCACCTTCCATTTTTATAAAGTTTTTCTGAAGAAAATCTTTTGTTTTAAAGTCAACAAAACCAGCCGTGGTAAAATTCCCTTTATCGGCAAAGTAGGGACCTTTGCTAAATGTCACCTTGTCTATCAATTCCGGTATCACCCAATGTAAATCAGCATATCCCTGGCCGTGTGCATGGCTAACCATGTTTACCGGCATTCCATCAACCATTAAACTAATATCGGTGCCGTGGTCAATATCAAAACCCCGCAAAAATATCTGCTCTGATTTGCCACCCCCGGCATGCTGGCCGATGAACAAACCAGGAACGATTCTAAGTACTTCCTGTGAAGAATTGATAGGCCGCAAATGAATATCAAGGTCGCTGATAGTTTTAAAGATACCGCTGTTTGCTGCGGCTCTTACTTGTACTTCGGACAAACTAATGACCTTGCTTGCCAGATAAATGATGGGGATAGCATCGGAAGCGGCAAGGTTGGTTATGTCAATCTCTTTTGACTGAAAGCCAATACGGCTGATATATAGCCTGGTAAGGGAAGCTGGCAGGTTCTTAAAATTCACAAAGCCATTTACATCTGTCGAACTATTGAAAAGGGCATCTTCGCTTTGTACGAGCGCATCCTGTACGGGTACTTTCGCAAATGTGTCAATAATATATACTCCTTTGAGCGTGTTCTGGGTAAAAGATATTTTACCAGCTGACAGGAGACACAATAACATTAGGCACCTCAGTGTAAAAAAATACATGATTAAGAATGATCTAAGATTAATGAATGGCATTTAGCACTCCCTTTGGTCCTATCAAGCGAAAGAATGTGTACCTATGTATTTACGAATAAAATGGTTGAAAAGATTGCTGTCAGCAATTTCAATCGTTCGCAAAAAGGAACATTTAACCAACTATTCGTTGTACTGTCCAGTAGAGAGCAATGAGAGCAATTAGAACTGACACTGGAAAGACAATCATTTTTTTATACCCAGGCCTTTTGCTAAAAGGTACTATCACTAAAAGAAATATCATCATGATGACTAACACCTGTCCCAATTCTACACCCAGATTAAAGCCCAGTATAGAGGTAAGAAACTTGTTCCGGGGCAACCCAATTTCATTCAATACACTGGCAAATCCCAGCCCGTGAATCAAACCAAAAAGAAAAACAATTGCCACACGCCACGGCTTCAATTCATTCAAAATAATATTCTCTATAGCTACAAATACGATTGATAATGCAATAATGGGCTCTACAATAGCTGATGTCAAGGTAACAATGCCTTTCATGCTTAAGGCAAGTGTAACAGAGTGGGCCAATGTAAAAGCCGTTGCCTGCCATAAGATGGCCTTAATTTCGGAACTCAGTAGACAAAGGCAGATAATAAAAAGTATGTGATCCAATCCAAATGGAACAATATGCTGAACTCCCAACTTTAAATAAAACCAGACAACATTCTGCGTTGGAGCTGCCTCCATCGCAAAGTTGATGTTGTGTGCCCAAGTGAAAGATGTCAGTACCAAAAAGCAAACAAAGAAAATAAAAACATGCTTTAGATATGGCAGAAAAACAGATATAGCTTGAAAGTAGTACATGATAAATGCTTCAATAAATGCTGTTAACCTACAACTGTGCTAAAACGCCAACACTTTCGTCAAGTAAAGATTGACGGAGAGAAGCACTGTTTTTCAAACCGGCTTCTAAATAATCCTTACCTTTTTGTGTCTGGCCTGTTTTTGCAAAAATGGCCCCTGCCTTGCATAAAAGGGCAGGTTTTTTGCTGCCTGTTTTGAGAGCCACCTGTAAGTATGGAAGAGCTTTCCCAGCATCTCCCGTCTTATAATAAGCCCAAGCCATGGCTTCATTCACTTCTATATTTTCCGGCCTCCTGTTGTATTCAGCCTGCGCGTACTCCAAAGCTTTATCTGCCTTATTAACAAGCAGGTACATATTTGCAAGTTCAAGGTCTGCATAGTGGCCTAAGGTTTCATCTTCTTTAGCCTTCGCCGACATATCAGCCATATTGGTGATCAAAGCATGCAACATCGTTTCTGACTTTTTTACATTGGCTGTTGCCCTATATAGCTCAGCCAGTTTTTCTTTAAAGGAATAGTCTACAACAAGGGAGTCGGCCCTCTCGTATAGAGAGATGGCTTTTACATAATCCTTATTAAGGCTGGCAATATGTCCTAATCCTGCAAGAGCATACGCATATCCGGGACGTTGATCTAAAGCAATGGTATAATGCATTTCTGCACTTCGCAAATCCCCTGTAATTTCATATAGCCTGGCTAACTGAATGCGAGACCATGAGGTTGGTTCGTCACCTACACCACCTGCTTTTACAGCCATCTTCATGGCCTCAATAGCACCGGGGTAATCGCCATGTATTTCTCTCAGGTATGAAATTCGGGAGAAAGAACGTATATCAGGCCTCAGCGAAACCATCCTTTCCGCATTGTCCACAGCAGCTTTATAATTTCCCATCTCCACATTGCCATCTACCAACAACCCATATACAAATGCATTGTAAGCACCCACCTTTTGCGCCTTTTCAGCAACGGCCAGGGCTTCACTAAAATGATGTTGTGATAAATGGATAAGGGATTTCAATGTTAGCGCCTCAAAATTTTCAGGCTCTCTAGCCAGGACATTATCCACATATTTCATAGCTGCTGCATCGTAATATGCCGTATTCCCTGTAATCCTTGCCTCCTGCAAATAAAGAGTAGCTAAAGCTATTGCAGATTTTGTATCTGCGGAGCTGACATTTACTTTGCGTATTAAATTTGAAGCCTTCTTCTTCGTAGCAGCCCACTCCGGCAAAAAGGCACTGGCGCCTTTCCTTTCTTCCAGCGGGTAAGTAGTATTCGCCTTATCTTTTAATTCAGCTCTGTAGCTCATCACTACAAAGGCACTGGCACAAAAAAATAAAATGAGCAAACCGACATAGGTAAATCTTGTACTCATAAGTGTAAGTTTAGAAGCTTAATAAATGAAGTCTGTAACCGGGTTACAGACTTCATTTACGGAAGAGAATTAAATTTTTACAACCTGAATTGTTCTCGCTATTTTGCCATTTTTATTGGCAGAAATAAAGTAAGAACCTTTTGCGATGCCGGCGGTATTCCACTGTACGGTATAGGTTCCAGCCTCCATTTTGGCGTTTACCAAAACCTTTAATGGATTGCCTAAGATATCATACACTACTATTTGCACGTGTGCCGGAGCAGCTACATGATACCGGACAGTACTATTATCCATCACAGGGTTTTGCGTGGAAATAGTCATTTCAGGAGCGGCTAAACCTAATTTCTCTCCCAAGGGAAGTGGGCCTCTGCTCATTGCAATTGGCTTTAAATCACCTTGATTGCCATCACAATTGCAAACATTTGGACCATTTCCGGGATTAGGAGTTTGCACAAAGGGGAATTCGGTCTTCAGCTTCACATCATTGCTTTCGATGCCTGTAGCATAATTGATGACAGCTAAAGTACGAGGCGTGATATAATCACCACTTCCCAGCTTATAATCGTCATAATACAAACCAATACCCGCTAAAACTACACCACTTACTGCCTGCAGTGCTATACGGGTCACATCATCTTCAAGCCTTCTGCCATTGGGGAATCCGTCCATGTTTGGAATAAATTCCAGTTTTGTTCCATTCACGTTATACCTTGAATCTGTAAATGCTAATACAACAGCTCCAACAAGCCCCAAAGAACTGAATTCCGAACTTTTACGGTCAGTAGCGGGCACAGCCATATTCAGACGAAGCATATCGCCACCATTAGGTAAGAAGTTATGAATGAAAGGCTTGCCAGCCGCAAGAGGGTTTTCACCTTTCCCAATGGCTAATTGATAAGGAATTAAATTTGGAACACCGGTATGAAAAAGCGGGAAAAGATCTACTGAGCGGGGCTTACCAGGACCTGGTAATAAAACTGACCCAAAAGCATTTTCAGCAAGTGCAGTCCCATTTAATGCCGCATTCCCCTTTAAAGGATATAATCCGTCCATTCCATTAGCAAAACCAAAAGCACCCAAAGATTTCTTTTGTATCCGCAAAGGAGCTAAAGCAGGCACAGCGCCACCGAATTGGTCATCATTCATGTATAAGGCCAATTCAGGATTGTAAAAGTATTCCGCAAACTTCTCATTGCCTTCATAAGCGCTTAATGAGTTCCAAAGGTCTTTTTTACCAATTGGAATAATTACTTCATTAGTTAGCGGCATACCTAAGCGTGATACCTGTACCCAGGGACCATTGTTGTTTTTGGTTCCATCACCATTCAACACAGTGATCTTTTGCCTACTTGCTGAAGCCCAAACACCTATAACATAATTGGGATCGAGAATACTTGCGGCCTGAGTAAGTGTCTTTTTATCTTTTTGAAGCGTAGAAATGTCTACTTCCATAGTTATAGTGTGGACATTCTTGCAACGCAAAAGATCCATGGGTTTACCGCCACTCATACGGGGTGCATCACCAAGATCGAAAATGCCACCGGCATCAACAAAAAAAGGATCTTCAACCTGTCCAGCAAATACACGTTCACCTGTATTAGCGGTTACGACCGCCTTTTTCATCAGCGCATTATAGTCTGATGCACCTAACCCTACCGGAGAACTAATAGAACGCGGTCCAACGTTTGGCGGAGGCACATTTCCGTTGCTGATTACCGTTTGAAAAGTTTTGCCACCATCCATGCTTCTCTCAAGCGTATAAGTGGTTTTCAGATTCTCTTTCCCGAGACGGATCAGAAAGAATGTGGAAGGATCCTCGTTCATTCTTTTGAACATGAAACGATAGATGATATCATCTCCCTTTGTAGCTATGTTGTTGTCAACATGAATTTCATAGCGTACATCTTCAGCAAAATGATAGTAATTGGGTCCGGCATCAGGTAACTGACCCGGAATGTAATTAGCAACAAGAATAATCTTGTTGGCGTCAGTTGGACTTTTGAAAGCATACACATCTGTGTTGTCCGCTGTTGGATCATCTGCAATCATTGGCGCTTCGCGGTGGCTTGAGGAAATGAATACCGCTGCGGAGACTACAATAGCCGCCCCGGTAACAAGTCCCTTCAGGCTGTGCCTGGTAGAGCTTAGTTTCATTTTTTGATGATTAAAAGTTAATAAATGAATGAATAATGCACTGGTTTCAATGGAGAATGGATCTTAAGTTTCTTCAAATGTTGACTTCAGAGAATAAAATTGACGTTGTTAATAGGAGCTGGATAGAGGTACTTACGAAACTTTATTTCGTATGGTTTTAAAATGTTAAAATATTTTTTAACTAATTTTT
>JANMHK010000128.1:0-3912 GCA_031375135.1 Sphingobacteriales bacterium
CATTTGCCACCATACAATTTTCAAAATCGTGTTTTGGAAAACTCACAGATTCTTCAGGCGGCTTCCTTATCACCCTAAACAAATGGCCCTCCGACACGTTGATCATTTCTTACGCCGGATTTGAAAACAAGAAAATTCATATTGACACCACCGCTTTCGAAATCGAATTGACCGTTGCGATGGACCGGGGAAAGCCGGTAGGCGAAGTGGTGATCAAAGGGAAAATCAATCGGGGACTTATGCTTTGGAGAAAGATCGTGAGGAATAAACCAGCAAACAATCGATCAAGGTTTGACAATTTTTCCTACGAACTATACAACAAGCTAGAGATCGACATCAACAAGGTCAATAAAGAAAAACTTCAAAAAGGATTCTTACCCCCCAAACCGTTCAAATTCATACTGAACAATATCGATACCAGTTCTGAGGATAATCCCATTCTTCCTGTTTATCTGACCGAAACCATTTCTGATTACTATTATCAGAGTGACCCTAAAAGAACGAAGGAAGTGATTCATGGCAATCAAACGATTGGTGTCGACAACGAGAGCTTTTCAAAGTTCTTAGGTGGCATGTACCAGAACATCAACGTGTACAACAACTTCATACCAGTTTTTGATTTGGAATTTGTGAGTCCCATCAGCGATAATGGCGACAACTTTTACAACTACAAAGTACCCGATACCCAATTTGTAGCCGGCAAAAGATATTTTCACTTTGTGTTCTACCCCAAAAGAAAAGGTGAAAACACCTTTCAGGGTGATGCCTGGATAGCAGACTCCAGTTTTGCTGTTCAAAAAATGAACCTGCGCCTTTCCCCTACGGCGAATGTCAATTTTGTTGAAAAACTATCCATGGTGCAGGAATACCAATTGGTCAATGACTCTATTTGGTTTCTGTCAAAAGATAAATTCATTGTCGATTTTTCCCTGATTGGAAAAAAGAGCATCAATTTTATCGGGCGGAAAACAACCACCTACAAAGACATTAATGTTAATAGCCCCGACATTGAAAAAATCCTGAATAGTGAACAGTTGAAAGAATCTATTGTGTTGACAAAAGGAGCTTCGCAACGCACCGGAGATTATTGGAAAGAGAACAGGCACGAAGAGCTTAGTACCAATGAAAAAAAAATCTATTCAACGATCGATACGTTGTTGAAGATGCCTGAATTTCATAAATGGAAGGAACGTTTGTACTTTCTAGGTACAGGATATAAAAACATTGGGAATCTCGAGATCGGGCCATGGTTCAATTGGATCAGCGGCAATATTTACGAGGGTCTGAGACTAAGGTTCGACGTTGGTACCAATACAAAATTCAGTAAGAAACTATATCTGCACGGATATCTTGCTTATGGCTTTGCCGACCAGGGTGTGAAGGGAAAGGCTGAAGTAAAATATATGTTTTCAAGAAATCCGAGAAGCTACCTGCATGTGATATTCAAGGATGATATTGATTACGGACAAACGTACTACGACGAAATTGGGTACGATAATATTTTTGCACTGGCTATTCGCAAATCACAGGTTCCTATAAAACTTATCAGGATCAAGGAACAGGAGATCAACTACCTGAAAGAATGGAAAAGTGGGTTCTCCGTCAAATCGACCTTGCATCGTCAAATCTATAATCCACTCATTAATCTTCCTACCAAAGATAATTACACCAGTGAATCGGGAGAAGTATTCAATTCATTTGAAGCAACCGTGAAATTGCGTTTTGCTTATCTCGAAAAATACCTGGAAACCAGTTTTAACAGGGTAACGCTGGGTTCAGATCTGCCTGTAATCGAAGCAAGATTTACCAAGGCCATCCCCGGTGTGTTGAACAGCAGTTATAATTATACCAAGATCGGACTTAATGTGTCAGACTGGGTAGATGTACCTCCCATCGGAAGCATCTACTGGAGTGCGTTCGCGGGGAGAACGTTTGGTACTGCACCCTATATGTTTTTGAACATCGCCCCGGGCAATGAGATCTATTACTATAACAAATATGCGTTCAACCTGATGAACCGTTATGAGTTTATCAGTGACCGTTATGTGGGATTCATTTTTGAACATAATATCGGAAATGGCATTTTTAAACTTATTCAACCCCTTCGTTTTTTAAAGTTCAGGCAATTCTGGAATGCCAAAATGCTGATGGGCGGGATAAGCGAAGAGAACAAAACACTGAACTTCACCAACGGTCATCCATTTTCAGAATTTGCCGGAAAGCCATACATGGAAATTGGGACGGGTATAGACAACATACTGAAATTCTTCCGCCTTGACCTGGTTTGGCGCTTAATGCCGACTCCCTTGCCCACTGAGCGGTATAAACGATTCGGGGTGTTCGGCAGCTTCAGGGTTGGCTTTTAGGATTGGCGAATTCGCGAATTGGCGGATTGGCGAATTGGCGGATTGCCGAATTGGCGGATTGGCGAATTGGCGGATTCTTGGGCAATATCACTTTTGCCGCTTCATAAGTGCGGAAGCAACTCTTTCAAATCCGTTAATTACCGATCCAGCTCATGGTTGGTATTGAAGTTGCATGTAAGTCCTTTATGAAACATGTATTGTACGCTTGCAGTCTGGCCGCTATTACCTTTCTAAGCAGTTGTGCCAGGAATCCTGTGACAGGAAAAAAAGAAGTTGTCCTGATGTCAGAAGAGCAGGAGGTGCAGATGGGAAAAGAAGCGGATCCCCAGGTGATTGCCCAGTATGGCCTTTATGACGACAAAGACATGCAGCAATACATCCAGAAAATGGGGCAACAGATCGTGGATGTCTCCCACAGGAAAAATATCAAGTACGAATTCAAAGTGATCGATGCCGACTTCATCAATGCGTTCGCATTACCCGGCGGATATGTTTACTTCACCAGGGGTATTATGGCCCATTTCAACAATGAAGCAGAATTTGCAGGAGTGCTGGGCCATGAGATAGGCCATATTACGCACCGACACTCCATATCCCAACAGCGTAATCAGCTGTTTGGGCAATTAGGCCTGATCGCGGGATTGGTGATCGCACCTAGTCTCGCTCCATTTGCTGAAACTGCCTCACAAGGACTTCAGCTGCTTTTTTTGAAATTCAGCAGGGATGCGGAGAAAGAATCCGATGAATTAGGTGTTGAATACTCTTCCAAAATCGGATATGATGCCAGGGAAATGGCCGAATTCTTCAATACATTAAAAAGGAAAGAAGGCGAGGCTGCCGTTCCCGAATTCTTATCTACCCATCCTGACCCCGGGAACAGAAATAAGACCGTGGTCAAGCTTGCAGCTGACTGGCAGAAAAAGCTGAATCTTACTAATCCAAAGGTGAACAGAAACACTTACCTGCAACGATTGAACGGCATGATCTATGGAGCGGATCCGAAGCAGGGTTTTGTAGAAAACAGCTATTTCTACCATCCGGTATTAAAACTGCAGTTCCCCATCCCTACAGGCTGGATCTATCAGAATTCACCCGAAAGCTTTCAAATGGCACCAAAAAACGGCAATGCCATGATGATGCTTACCCTCGCGCCCGGACAAACACTTGAGCAATCAGCATCTGCTGCCCTTCAACGATACAAATTAGAACCTGTGAATTCAAAGGAAACCAGTGTGAATGGATTGCCTGCACTGATGGTCGTAGCCGACCAAAAACAACAACAGGGAGTGATCCGTACCCTTTCATATTTTATCAGCTACAAAAACAACATATACCATATGTTGGGTGCTGCGGAAAGCACAAAGTTTGAAAGCTATGGCGATGAGTTTACACGCACCATGCAGGGATTCAGGGAACTCAAGGACCAGGCCTTGATCAATAGGCAACCAAACCGTATAAAACTTGTCAATGGCGGTGGCGGTACCCTCCGGGATATATTAAAATCTAATCGTGTACCGGATAATCTGCTTGAGGAAGCTGCCGTTTT
>JANMHK010000133.1:0-2510 GCA_031375135.1 Sphingobacteriales bacterium
CTACGGTCTATCCCTATTTGAATTGCGGGAAATGTATTTCATGCAGGAAAGGAAGGATCAATGCCTGTCAGGATAATAAAACCATGGGGGTGAGAAGACCCGGCGCCATGACCCGCTACATTGCCATTCATTGGAAGGATCTATTTTTCTCTGACAAATTATCCTTGCGTGAACTTGCGCTGGCAGAACCATTGACGGTGGGTTTTCACGCCATCACGAGGGGGCGTGTGGAAAAGAATGATACTGTTGCCGTGATCGGTTGTGGCATCGTAGGCATGGGCGCGATCGCTGGAGCTGTCAACTTAGGTGCTGAGGTGATCGCCATTGATATTGATGGATCGAAAAAAGAGATCGTAGAAAAAATCGGCGCAAAGCATTTCATTGATACCAGTCGGCATAATCTCCACGACGAACTGAGCCGAATCACCGGCGGCGACGGGCCGGATGTGATCATCGAAGCCGTAGGGAGTCCGACTACCTACCGGTCAGCGGTAGACGAAGTTGCCTATACCGGTCGTGTTGTTTGTATTGGCTATGCCAAATCACCCGTGGAATTCAATACAGGGTTATTTGTAAGAAAGGAAATTGAGATCCTGGGATCGCGCAACTGCACCAATGAATTCCCGACCGTGATCGCCTATCTCGAAGGCGGAAACTTTCCCGTGGATGATGTCATCAGCAAAACGGTGTCACTGGATGAGGCGGGCCAGGCCCTGGCCGATTGGGCCCAGAATGCCAAAGGGATCACCAAAATAATGGTCGACTTAGAAAAATAATATTATGATCGGATCCTGTGTGACCATTGCTTTAGTCAACGAAATCAAAACCGGCCCTTGGATATTCTGGGCTGACCTGGAGCAGGGCATGTCAAAGGCATCAGCCATGGGCTTTGATGCCATTGAACTGTTTACCTCTTCTGCAGCTGCGGTTGATCCAAGGGTATTGGCGCCCTTGCTCGATAAATTAAACCTCAAACTGGCCGCCGTGGGTACGGGTGCGGGTAAGGTGCTGCACGGACTCACGCTCACAGACCCCAGCGAAGTGGTACGACAGAAAGCCATCGCTTTTATATCTGACATGATCGCATTTGGCGCTGAATTCGGCGCGCCCGCCATCATTGGCTCCATGCAGGGCCAACAGGGTCAGGATCGAAACCAAGCTTTGGGATTGCTCGCAGAGGGACTGAGGTCTTTAAGTGATCAGGCAGAAAAGCGCGGTGTTGCCTTGATCTATGAACCACTTAACCGTTACGAAACCACGCTGTTCAATACGCTGGAGGCCGGCGTGAACTTTATTGAATCAGAAGATCTCCGCAACGTAAAACTGCTGGCCGATCTGTTTCATATGAACATCGAAGAGGCAGACATGCCCTCCAGTATTCGCGCATATGCTGGCCATATCGGACATGTACATTTTGCCGACAGCAACCGCCGCCCCATGGGAAATGGCCACACAGAGATGGGGCCCATTGCGCTTGCGCTCCAGGAATCGGGATATGGCGGATATGTTTCCGCCGAAGCATTTCCCTGGCCGGATTCGGATGCCGCGGCATTGCAGACGATCAGGGCATTCAGGCAGTATTTCAGAAAATAGCCCTGCTTGCTTTGCTCAACCGGAAAAGGAATTCGACATTTATTTACCATTTATTCTATATTTCTACGTATAAACGAAACGACATGGATACTAAATTGACGTTGTCGCTCGATAAAGAGGTGATTGAAGCAGCCATGGAATACTTAAACGTAAATAAATTTAACTGCACACAACGTAAATACAATTCTATGCAAAAATTTTGTTTGGCCCTCGACCTGGTTGACGATGAAGAACTGATAGCAGCGTATGAACACCACCATGCTCCAGGCAGTGCCTGGCCGGAGGTTACCCAGCACGACTTGGATGCGGGCATCACCAACATTGAGATCTATCGTACCGGCACCAGGATGTTCATGATCCTGGAGACCGATGATGATTTCACCTTTGAGAAGAAGGCCGAGTTTGATGCGACGAACAGCAAGATTGCCGAATGGGAAAAACTGATGTGGAAATTCCAGGTTCCGCTTCCATGGGCAAAGGAAGGCGAGAAATGGATCGAGATGAAGAGGATATTTAAATCTGGGGAAACTACTAATCAATAGTAGTAACCAAAAATGATATTCATTTCATCTTCACTTGTCAATCCAAAATTTACTGTCTTGGATGTGTTGTTGAAGTAGGTCACTTCAGACGTGAGTCCTTCTCCGGCCTGGAGTACAATAGGCGTTGCGAAAGAAGTAAATGCAGGATGTTGCCAGTCGGCACTGGTATAAATAATTTCACCGTTTCGGGATCCACCAGCAATTTTGATCACGAACTTCTCGCCGAGCTTATGAAAATGAGAAGTCAGCATAACGATCCTGGTTACTTGACTGAAGTTAAACGTCTTGGTCAACGTTTTACGCTGCCCCGCCGGGATGCTGATGTCTAAATTATTAAGATCAAGTGTTTTCGCAACGTTCTGCACAGAAGCAGCC
>JANMHK010000136.1:0-5806 GCA_031375135.1 Sphingobacteriales bacterium
TAAAGCGACAAAAGGTTTAATCCATTGAGAAGTTTTTGGAAAAATACAATCTATAACCATGCTTATTTCCTGATAGGCGCAGCATGGCTTTTTACACTCTCATTCATATTCTCAAATTACTGGTCATACACTTCTTCGCCACAGGGGGTAAAGAAAAACCTGGAGAATTATCTCGAGAAAAAGGAAAAGGATCTATTCCGGATCCTCGAAGATTCCACCACTGTCTTAAACCTGATCAATGCCACAGAAACTGATGAGCAGATCGAAGACCTTACCCAGAAAGAGTATGGCATTTTTATTTATAAACTGCAGCCCTACGGCCCTATAGACCTGAAATTCTGGAACACCCAGGAAAGTCTTCCGACAGATGAAATGCTGGCGAAAGCAGACGGTGAATACCTCGTTACCCTTCCTAACGGACAGTATGAATTGATCCGCAGAAAATTGCTTTTAACAGGAAATGAGAATGTACTGGTGTTGGCACTGATCCCTATCAGAAAGGATTTCTATTTGCAGAACGATTATTTGCGAAATGGCTTTGTCAATCTTCCCAATGTTGAAAAAAACTACAGCATTGCCAAAACGGAGACCCCCTGGGTGGTAAAGAACTCCTTTGGTAAATCTCTTTATTATTTCATGCCAAAAGAAGGAGCAACAGGCGAAACTAACGACTGGATCACCATCCTGCTCAGGATATTTGGTTCCTTGTGCTTATTATTCTACCTGCATCAGCTCTCACTTGAGGTGTCAAAGCAATATGGAGCAGGTTGGGGCATAGCAGGACTTTCCCTGGGCATCGTTTTTCTCCGTGCACTGACCTATTTGTTTGACGTGCCATTCGACTTCCGCCAATTTGAATTATTCTCTCCGTCCGTCTACGGATATAATTATATCCTGAAATCCCTTGGCGATCTTTTGATCAACGTGCTGCTCTTTTTCTGGGTCGCGGTTTTTGCACGCCGGCAGATCAATCGGCAGAATATCAGGATCGTACTCAAAAGCAAACCGCTGAGGATCATTACGGCCATCGGATTGCTTATCGCCCTTGTTATACTAACGATATTATGTGGTAACATTATTCGTAGTCTCGTCGCTGATTCTCAAATACCTTTCGACGTAACCAATTTTTTCAGCCTTAATATCTATTCAGTATTTGGTTTCATGGTGCTGTGTTCCGTGTCTATGGCATTTTTCATCAGCTCTCAGGTGATCCTGCGTTTTGTCAATGCACTGCCGGAAGCCAATTATGCATTTAAAATGCTGGTGATCGTTATTGCCGGACTGATCTACCTCACCACCCAGATCAATAATGTATTTGATTTCCAGATGGCCATAATCTTATGGTTGCTGATCTATCTGAGTATCTCACAATCGAAATTGCTGAAGGGTACAAATTATATTTCGGGCACTGCCATGGTTTACTGGTTGGTTATTTTTTCTGCCTCCATCACCCTGGTGATCAGCAACCAGAACCGGAAAAAAGAACAGGAGATCCGGAGGCGGGTTGCAGAAAAACTGGCCTGGCAGGCTGATCCCTCCAGCGAAAAATTGCTGAACGTTGCCATCGGGAGCCTCAATAATTATTTCTGGTTGGAAAACCTGGATCGGCTGAGGAACCAGGCTGAGAATGGACGACTGAAAGATTCTATTATCAATGCTAATTTTTCGGGTTACCTGAATCGATACGAAACAGAGATCTATTTGTTTGACGACAATGGCCAACCACTTTCAGGGTTCGAAAAGTTCAACTATGATACCCTGGCCACCATATTTACCATGCAGGGGAAAAGAACCGGGATCAGTAATTTGAGGTATTATGAAACAGCGTTCGACCGGTTCAGCTATATCTATCACCGGGAAGTAAAGGACACTGTAGGCACGACCATGGCCAATGTCTACATGCTCTCCAATCCCCGGCGCTACCGCAGCGAAGCCATGATCCCTGAGTTATTTAAGCAGTCGGAAGACTACTCCTTCGAGCGATCACCACTTTATGCTTATGCGGTTTATAATTTGGGTGAACTTATTACTAACGTGAACGATTATCCGTTCCCGCGCAGCCTTAACAATGAAGAAAAAGCTTTTAGCGATTATGTCTTCAGGGACAGGAATGGATACAGTGAACTTTGGTTCAAACAGGGCGGAGACCGGATCGTGGTGATTACCAGGAAGACCAATATATTTCTGGAGGCGATCACCCTGTTTGCCTACTTGTTCTGTGCATTTCTTTCGCTGGTAGGTTTTTTCCAACTGGTCAGCGTGGCGCTCAGATCGGGATTCCGATGGTCAGGCTTCAAAGATCTTTGGGAGCTGAACATTCGTAAGCAGATCTTCACCACCATTATTTTCATCAGCATTTTCTCTTTCCTGATCATAGGTGCAGCCACCATCATTTTTTTTATCGACAGGTATAACAGGAATAACCAGGATCGTTTAAGCCGGACCATCCAGGTGATCGCAAATGAGATCAATAACCGGATCGATGTGAGTATGATGAACCAGTCGGACTTTGCCAGATATGACTCCCTGGGAACGGACAAACTTGCGAATGCTATTGGAGGCATCGCCGAGATCCACAATGTGGATGTTAACCTGTACAATACTTCCGGTTCATTAACCGTGTCCTCACAGCCCCTTGTGTATAATAAAGGAATTTTGAGCCGCATGATGGATCCACAGGCCTATTATAATATGCGATCATTAAGGAAGATCCAACATGTTCAAAACGAGCATGCAGGACGGCTGACCTATTTAAGTATCTATGTGCCATTGAAAGATGAGAACCGGAATGTGCAGGGCTATATCAACATTCCTTATTTCACTTCCAGCCGGGACCTAAACCAGGAAATTTCAAATTTTCTCGTTACCCTGATCAACCTTAATGCATTTATATTCCTGATCGCTGGCGTGATTGCCGTTTTTCTGACCAACAGGATCACGAGGTCATTTTCCTGGATAGGAGAGAAGATGCGGGAGATCAACCTTGGCCAACACAACGAGACGATCACATGGACACGTAACGATGAGATCGGAGGTCTGGTGAGTGAGTACAACAAAATGGTGATGAAGCTGGAGCAGAGTGCCGTTGACATGGCCAAGGCAGAGCGGGAAGGGGCCTGGCGCGAAATGGCGAGGCAGGTGGCGCATGAGATTAAGAATCCTTTGACGCCTATGAAGCTCAGCATTCAGTATTTGCAAAAAGCCATTGATAATAATGCACCTAACGTGAAGGAACTGTCGTCGAGTGTGGCAGGTACGCTGATCGAACAGATCGAACATCTGGCTAAGATCGCTTCCGAGTTCTCCCAGTTTGCAAATATCGGCAATATCCGGAATGAGGTATTTGACCTTCACGAAACTCTGCATTCCCTGGTGCTGCTTCATAGCTCGCAAGATCACATCACTGTGGAGTGGCAACCACTGCATAGAAAATTAATGATCCGGGCAGACAGAACCCAGGTCAACCGATTGTTTACGAACCTGCTGCAAAATGCTATAGAAGCCATTCCGGAAGAAAATAAAGGAACTGTGACCGTTCATGAAGAGTTCAGGGATGGCGAAGTGATCATCAGTGTGAAGGATAACGGCGCAGGCATACCTGAAGCTATGGAGTCCAAAATATTTTCTCCAAATTTTACCACCAAAACCTCCGGCACCGGGCTGGGCCTTGCGATGTGCAAAGGCATTGTTGAACATGCCAAAGGCAGGATATGGTTTAATACAACACTGGGCGAGGGAACTACATTCTACATAGCGCTTCCCGTTGAAGCTTAACTTTTCCCTTTTTGCAAAAATGCTTCGAGTGTGGTTAATGAAAAACAGCTCAAATTCTGTTCTCTGGTAAGTCCGCCTTTCTGTGCAGCTAATATGCCATAGCGGTTGTCGTCGAAACCATCAAGAGCATGTGCGTCGGGATCGATAGAAATGAGCACTCCTTTTGAAACAGCATGCCTGATAAAACGCCAGTCCATGTCCAATCTTCTGGGGTGTGCGTTCAGTTCGATCACCACATGATTAGCTTTGCATGCATCTATGATCTTCTCATGATCCACAGGATAGCCAGGGCGGGACAGTAACAGTCTTCCTGTCATATGACCAAGGATTGTGGTGTAAGGGTTCTCTATGGCCCTTAAAAGCCTGCTCATGGCTTTTTCTTCCGTCATCTTCAGATTGGAATGAACAGAAGTGATGACCAGATCAAAGCTTGCCAGGATATCGTTACTATAATCGAGGCTGCCATCGTTCAGGATATCGCACTCGATGCTTTTGAAAATCCGAAACGGTGCAAGTTTTTTATTCAACTCATCGATCTGTTGTTGTTGTGCCGAAATGCGTTCCTCATTCAGTCCGTTGGCATAGAATGCAGATTTACTATGGTCGCTGATCACGAGGTATTCCAGACCTCTTGCAATACAGGCTGTGGCCATTTCTTCGATACTGTTGCTTCCGTCACTCCATACACTGTGGGAATGTATGATGCCCCTGATGTCCTGTACCTGGATCAATGATGATAAGGGACCCTTAATAGCTTCGTCGATCAGTTCAGGATCTTCTCGAAGGCAGGCCGGAATAATGTGGATATTATTCTTTGTAAAATAGGCCTCCTCGGTTGGTTCCGTGGTGATCGAAAATCTGTTCTTCCAGGCCATTAAGAAATCTTCACTGCAACTGGTTTCAAACAAATGCCTTTGATAATCATCTTCACCGGTAACCAGGAAACGAAGGGAGACATGATGTTCCCCTTTGTATTGATGAAATGGAGGAGTTGAGTCCGTCTTCTCCAGTTGATGTTCAGCAAGCAGTTGGGTGAGTTGACCTTCCGGAATGGTGGTCACCCAATCAATATGCTGGATGATTTCGAATTGTCTTCTAAACTCTCCACTGAAAGAGGTCATCGCATTTGGAAAACTTTTTCTGACCAGCTTGTCTATTTCGAGTCCGTAAGCTTCTACCTCAGCATACAGGAAACTGTCTCGGTTCGAGAAGTAGAAATTGATCGAGTCCTTTACGTTCTGTTGCGTTTTTGCCCCAAAGCCTTTAAATAACAACAACCTGTTTTCATCGCAAGCATAAAGCAGTTCCCCCAGACTTTCTACTTGCATCTCTTTCCAGATGGTATTGATCTTTTTCGGCCCCAGACCTTTAATGTTCATCATTTCGATAATGCCCGATGGTGTATTGGAGATCAGCTTTTCCAGGATGTCTAGCTTTCCCCGCTCAAGGATCTCGATGACTTTTTTCCCGGTGGATTCGCCCATACCCTTTAGTGTGAAAATCTCCTGGGGCTGAAGGGCGTTGAGCTGAACCGCCAGTTTCTCGATGTTGAAAGCAGCGATCGAATATGTTTTGGACTTAAAGGAATTCTCGCCGTGAATGTCCATCAGTTTGGACAGCAGGGAGAACTGATCGGCGATGTAATAGTTATCGATCATTTGGTTGTTATTAAGGGCAAATTAACGGAGTAGGGAGAATAAAAAAAGTCCCGTATAAAACGGGACTTTGATATGTTCGGCTTAATGAAGAATTACTTCTTCTTAGCAGCCTTCTTAGGAGCAGCTTTCTTTGCAGCAGCTTTCTTAGGAGCGGCTTTCTTTGCAGCAGCTTTCTTAGGAGCAGCTTTCTTTGCAGCAGCTTTCTTAGGAGCGGCTTTCTTTGGAGCAGCTTTCTTTGGAGCAGCTTTCTTTGCGGCCTTTTTTGCAGTTGCCATTTTGTTTTTGAATTTAATGGTTAGAAATAAAAAAAAACTTCAGGAAAGGATTCCCTGAAGTTTTAGAATTTACTTTTTCTTAGCTACTTTCTTAGCTAC
>JANMHK010000141.1:0-2556 GCA_031375135.1 Sphingobacteriales bacterium
GAAAAATCTGGATGTGCTGATCGATGCCCTGATGGACATGAGAGATAAAGAAGCATGTTTTGTAAAATTCGAAAGAATGCAGGCTTGTTTCCACATCACTGTCAATGAAGACAAGATCGGAACACCGGAAGAAGAAGAAGAACTGCTTAACCAAATGGCTGTTCTATAGAAATACTTTGCTTCGTAAAGAATTTCGGTCCTTCTTCGGTCATATATAAACAATCTTCCAGCCTGATCCCGAATTCACCGGGGATGGCTATAGTAGGCTCGTTACTGAAACACATTCCAGTGACGAGTTTTGTTTTATTACCCTTCACGAAATTGGTCCACTCATGACCTTCGAGCCCGATGCCATGCCCTGTTCTATGCGGCAGACCGGGAAGTGCGTAATTCTTTCCAAACCCTGCTGACTCAATAACAGCCCTCGCTGCTGCATCTACAGATTCACAAGTGGCTCCGATCCTGCATGCAGCAAATGCCGCGTCCTGGGCCTTTTTTTCCAGGTTCCAGATCTCTGTTTGTCGTGCTGTTGGCTTACCCACTACAAAAGTTCTGGTTATGTCAGATGCGTAACCTTCAACCGAAGTTCCGCCATCCACTAGAATCACATCGCCCTCTTTAATGGTTTGGGGAATGATGGTACCATGGGGTATCGCGGTATATTTTCCAACAAGCACCATTGCTCCGCCACTATAACCCAGTTGGGAAAAAGCCTTTGAAATATTCGCGCTAAATTCGGCCTGCGCCATTCCGGGATGTATTGTAGCAAAAGCTGCCCTGTATGCTGCAATGGTTACATCATTTGCGTGTTGCATTAGAGCAATCTCGGCTTTTGATTTATACATCCTGCATCCTGCAGTAATGGGTGTTGCATCGAGCAATTGAAAACCTGTAAATTCCTTTCGGATCCCGTCAGCGATAAAGAAACGAACCCGCTCTTCAATGCCTATGCGATTGAACCGGGTACCTCTTTCCTTAATGATGTTGGATACTAAGGCAAAAGGATTTTCATCTTCCTCCCAGCAACGTACTTCATCCCCAAAAGCTGGATTGATCAGTTCCCGTGCGCGGCCTTCTTCAAATTTCGCACAGACATAAGCCAATGGGCCGCGTGAAGGGATAACCAGTCCGAATGTTCTTTCACTCTGGCCCCAGCGCATACCGGTAAAATAAAAACAGGAAGCGGTGCCTTCCATAAAGATCCCATCCACTTTCTGTTCATCCATCAGTTGCTGCGCCCTCACGATGCGTTGTTTTCGCTCTTCCACGCTGATCGGCACAACGCCGTCGATCATAGGCTTCAAATCGCTAATGGCCTTAGGCAGATCACTATCCTGCCCCATTCCTTCCTTTGAAAACGATAAAGCGCCTGTTGTTAAAGCAGAAAGTCCGATGAATTTTCTTCTGTTGATCGACATAGATTAAAAATAATCATTTTAATCATGCTGGGACTAATGAGCATTTCGGGAAATTAGAGCCGATCCTGCCTTTTGAAACAGAGGGATCAGGTCAACCATGATTAAGCAGGCAGGGTAATGACGAACGAGGTGCATTCTCCCTGGCCAGACTCCACCTCAAGCTTGCCCCCATGGGCCTTAATGATGTCGTAGCTCAGACTAAGTCCCAACCCAGTCCCCTGCCCAGTTGGTTTCGTGGTAAAAAATGGCTGGAAGATCTTCTCCCGAATATGCTCAGGGATTCCCGTTCCATTGTCCCTAACCGTTAGTATCAATTGGTTTTCTTTTTGCGAAGTGGAAACCTCAACGGTAGGCTTATAATGTTCTATACCGGAAGCAAACTTCTCCTGTACAGCATAGAAGGCGTTGTTGATTAGATTTAGCAGAACCCTGCCAATGTCCTGCGGCACGATATTCACTCTATTGATCGATCTATCCGGCGTGAACACATACTCGCCCTGAAAACTGCTGTCTTTCGCCCTTGCGCCGAGGTACGCCAATCTTAAGTATTCATCCACCAATCCGTTGATATCGGTGGCATCCTTCACGCCGCTGCTGGCACGACTGTGCTGCAGCATGCCCTTAACGATCGCGTCGGCGCGCTTGCCGTGGTGGTTTATTTTGTCAAGGTTTTGAACAATATCGTTCAGGATCTCCAGTGCATCATTGGTATTCCCCGAAGCAAGTTCTGCTTTCACTTCCTCCATTAATTCCTTACTGATCTCGCTAAAATTATTGACGAAGTTCAGGGGGTTCTGGATTTCATGGGCAATGCCTGCGGTGAGTTCCCCAAGGCTGGCCATTTTTTCAGATTGAACCAGTTGCTTTTGTGCCGCCTGCAGATCTGTTAATGCTTGCTCCGCCTTTTGTTTGGCTTCCTTTATCTCTATTAAATCCCGCGCCGCTTGCACGGAATGTGCTTCCGCAATTTTTAAGTCGTTAAAGCGGGTATAGGTTTGTTCGAATACTTTGGCAAAGCGTTTGAAAATATCATGGCTTTCAGGTCTTGACTCATGTAAATGAAATGACAGATAACCCTGACTAAAAAAAGCAAAATGATAAATAATGCTTTCTGGAAACGAGTACCCTTTCTCCCTTA
>JANMHK010000248.1:0-2787 GCA_031375135.1 Sphingobacteriales bacterium
TGAAGCATTCAACAAATATGTACGAACTCATTCATTCAGCATTCAGCTCTATATCATCACTAAAATTATTCAAGTGAAATTCATAAAATCCATTTCTCTAATCCTCCTCTTTTTCCTTCCAGGGTTTTTATTTGCCCAAACAGAAAATATTGATCAGGCCGTAATGGCAAAAATCAGAAAGGAAGGGCTTCAGAATTCCAAAGTAATGGAAATTGCATTTCATGTAACTGAATTAAGTGGCTCAAGGCTTACCAATTCAGCCGGATTTATGCGAGCAGCAAATTATGCAAAGAACCAGCTGACCGAATGGGGATTGGTCGGTTCCAGATTAGACCCATGGGGCGAGTTTGGGAAAGGATGGGAATTGGAAAGATCTTATGTCGCCATGCAAACACCCTGGTACAGGTCTTTGATTGCCTATCCTAAAACCTGGACGGCAGGGACGCTGGGGCCGCAAAAAGGAGAGGTGGTTCTAATCTCGGCTAAGGATTCTGCAGAACTGGCTGTTTATCGTGGTAAACTCAAGGGTAAGGTGGTAATACTTGACAGTTTGATACACTATGAGCAAGGTGCCAGGCCGGGTCCGGTGCGGCGTACTGACGAGGAATTAAAAGAAATGAGTGATTTAAAGGTTCCTGAAGATACCACTGCCTTGCGCATAAGACGCGAGAAAAACAGGGTTCAGGGTGGACTTCCCGGTAAGGTGATGAATGCATTGAAAAAACTGGCTGAAAGAGAGGGTGCCATTGCCGTTTTAAGTTCTACTCCTGGTGATTATAGTGGGACCATTTTTGTAATGCAGGCAGGTCCTTATAAGGCTACGGACCCGGATAATTTCCTGGACATTGCCATAGGCCTCGAAGACTATAATATGATCGTTCGCTTACTGAGAAGTAAAACCCCCGTGAACATAGAAGTAGATGTGAAAACGAAATTTCAAACTGCTGACACCAAAGGATATAATGTCATTGCGGAGATACCAGGTACGGATTCGAAATTAAAAGATGAAGTAGTCATGCTCGGTGCTCATATTGATTCGTGGCCAGCGGCTAATGGCGCCACAGATAACGCGGCAGGTGTCAGCGTTATGATGGAAGCAGTGCGTATACTCAAGGCTATTGGGGTACAACCCAGGAGAACGATACGCATTGCCTTGTGGAGCGCAGAAGAGCTTGGTCTGTTGGGATCAAAAGGCTATGTTAAGAAAACTTTTGGTGATCCTGCAACCATGAAGTTATTACCTGACCATAGTAAGTTTTCTGCGTACTTCAATTTGGATTATGGTACTGGGAAAATTCTTGGCATTCAACTGCAGGGAAATGAAGCAGCCCGGAATATTTTCCAGGAATGGTTTGCTCCATTCAAAGACCTCAGGGCCAATACGGTCAGTATTCAAAATTCCTGGAGTACCGATCATATTTCATTTGATGAGGTTGGGCTACCTGCATTTCAGTTTATCCAGGACCGGTTGATGACGCAACACAGCAATATGGACAGCTACGATCACCTGAGTGCAGATGACCTTAAGCAGTCAGCGACCATTGTAGCTGCATTTGTATATAACGCAGCGATGAGGGATCAGAAGATTCCAAGAAAAGAGTTGCCAAAGCCTGTCTCGGTTAATGCTAATGCAGGTTCTAAATAGTAAGGACTTTCCTGTTGATTAAATTTTAGAAAATGAAGAATGCGTGTTGGATTATTTTCTTTTTGTGTGTAGCATGTTCAAGTAGTGCGCAGATTGCGTCCAGGGCTAACACTAGAAAACCGAATGTGTTGTTTATTGCTGTTGATGATTTAAACGATTGGATAAACACAAAATCCTGGACGGGGAGAGCAGGAATAAAAACACCAAACTTCGACCGGTTAGCCCAAATGTCAATGTCATTCAACAACTGCCAGGTGGCTTCACCAGCCTGCGCGCCTTCCCGCGTAGCCGTTATGACGGGTGTTCACCCGGTTAAGTCGGGCATCACGGGCTGGAGGAATCCCGAATGGCGCAAAGTTCCGGCATTGCAAAAAGTGGAAACCATTGAACAGTTTTTTAAGGCAAGAGGCTATGTTACGCTCGGTAGCGGAAAAATATACCATACCCTTGCCCCTCCGAGGACCATTGGCCACCAGTCAGAGGCACGCGGCTGGGACTTTTATTTTCCAAGCGTTCAAATGCCTATTCCTTACCAGGTGAGGGCGCCCAAGGAGGTTATTACCATTGAAAACTTCTCCGAGATTCAACAGCCTGATTATTTCTCTTGGGGACCCATTCCTTTAGACGATCAATACATGGCCGATTATCAAATCGTGGATTGGGCCAATTATGAATTATCGAGGGCTCACGATAAACCGTTCTTCCTGGCTGTTGGATTAACTAAACCCCATGACCCCTGGGAAGTGCCACAAAAATATTTTGATCTCTATCCGCTTGATTCTATCCGGGATGTTGACATAAAGAAAGATGATCTTACTGATACATGGATTCATGGAAGGAGGCCCCTGGATAAATTTATAGTCGACAATAAGCAAACCAGGAAGGTGATCCAGGCCTATATGGCAACTATATCATTCACAGATGCCATGCTCGGCAGGCTTTTGGATGGTCTTGAAAAATCACGTTATACGAATAATACAATTATAGTGCTCTGGTCAGACCATGGGATGCATATGGGAGAGAAAGAAAACTGGGAGAAATTTACGCTATGGGAGAGATCTTTGCGGACCCCGTTATTCTTTAAAGTTCCCGGTATTACAAAGGCCGGATCATCCACCCAAAGACATAAAATTAAAAAACAA
>JANMHK010000277.1:0-6228 GCA_031375135.1 Sphingobacteriales bacterium
ACCGCGCGTCGTACAGCGGCCACGATCCTGTGCAGCAGTTCCGGTTCGCGCAGGCGAATTTAGGGCGGAGTGAATCCACGTTATATTCTTATATACTGGAAGGTGTAGATAAAAAATGGAGTGAATTTACAAGCACCGGAATTACAGATAACTATATCAATATTGGCCCCGGCCAGTACACTTTCAAAGTTCGCAGTAGAGACGTGGATGGACGTTGGGGAAAGCCTGCCAGCTTCAGTTTCACCATCTTGCCGCCGTGGTGGCAAACCTGGTGGATGTACCTCGTGTATGCATTGGCGATAGTTGGTACGATATTCGGCTATAATAAATATCGTTCAGAAGCACTTACTAAAGAAAACAGGATACTGGAAGAGAAAGTGGAAGCAAGGACACTCGAAGTTAAACAGCAGGCCGAAGAGTTAACCACCATCAACCAGATCAGTCAGGCACTGGTTAGCCAGGCCGACCTTCATGATCTTATTGAACTTGTGGGCAACCAGTTGCGTGACTTGTTCAAAGCAAATATTGTTTACATCGCCTTATTAGATAAGAAGACCAGGGTGATCAATTTCCCATACCAGTTTGGCGATGACATGGCACCATTGAAACTCGGCGAAGGACTTACGTCAAAAATTATTTTAAGCGGGCAGTCACTGCTGATCAATAAAAATGTTGAAGAGGAAAGGACTGTGCTGGGGGTCAATCGCATAGGGATGGCCGCAGCTTCTTATTTGGGGGTGCCCATTCCCGTTGCTGACGAAATCATTGGGGTTTTAAGCATTCAAAGCACACAGAATGAGAACAGTTTTGAAGAAAAAGATAAAAACCTGCTCACTACCATCGCCGCAAATGTTGGAGTGGCCATCAGGAAGGCGCGGTTATTTGAAGAGGTGAAACAGGCCAATACCGAAGCAGATTTGGCGCGTAAAACTGCAGAGCAGGCCAATGCCGCTAAGAGTGCATTTCTTTCCACCGTCAGCCATGAACTCCGGACGCCATTGACTTCTGTACTTGGTTTCGCCAAGATCACCAAGAAAAGACTGGAAGAAAAAATATTCCCCATCACGGATCAGTCGGACCCCAAGACTGTTAAAACGATCGAACAGATATCATCCAACCTGGGTGTGGTCATTGCCGAGGGAGAACGTCTCACCACGCTGATCAATGACGTACTTGATCTGGCGAAGATCGAGGCCGGTAAGATGGAATGGAACATGGAAGAAGTGTTTCTTCCCGATATTGTTGACCGGGCTATTGCAGCCACCTCTGCATTGTTTGATCAAAAAAGTCTGATCCTCGAAAAGCAAGTGGAGGGTGACCTTCCAATTATTTCGGGCGACCGCGATAAGCTGATACAGGTAGTAGTGAATCTTTTATCCAATGCGGTGAAGTTTACCAAAGAGGGAAACGTCAATGTGCGGGTATTCAAAAGGGATGGTGGTATTGTTGTAGGTATTACTGACACTGGAATCGGTATTGCACCAGAAGACCACGATAAAGTATTTGAGCAGTTCAAACAGGTGGGGGACACACTAACGGATAAGCCTAAGGGCACGGGACTCGGACTGCCTATCTGTAAAGAGATCGTTGAGCGGCATGGTGGTACTATCTGGCTGGAAAGTGAATTTGGAACAGGAAGTACATTTTATTTCATGTTGCCGGGATTGAAGGCTGAAGGGCAGCCGGTGAAGCATATGCATTTAGAGGGACTGCTTCGCCGACTGAAAGAAAGGGTGGAAGTGTCGCAGCCCATCGTCAAAAACAACAACGCCACTATTCTTATCGTGGACGATGACGATGGCATCCGTTCATTACTGAGACAGGAACTTGGAGAAGTAGGTTATACTATTGAAGAAGCAGCCAATGGCAAGGAAGCAGTCGCCAAAATAAGATCAGTAAGGCCGGACCTGGTGATCCTTGACGTGATGATGCCCGAGATGAACGGATTTGATGTGGCAGCAATACTTAAGAATGATCCGTTAACGATGGATATCCCAATCATTATACTTTCTATTGTGCAGGATAAGAGCAGGGGTTTCAGAATTGGTGTTGACCGGTACCTGACCAAGCCCATTGACACAAATCTCTTATTTACCGAGATCGGTGATCTGCTCGAGCAGGGTAAATCTAAGAAGAAAGTTATGGTGGTTGATGAAGACAGTGTTACTGTGCGGACGCTAACTGATGTTTTACAGGCAAAGGGTTACCAGGTGGTTGAGTCAGACGGAAATGAGATGGTTGAAAAAGCTATCGCAAACCAACCCGATATCATCATATTGAATTCTGCCATTTCAGAAAAGCATGAAATAGTACAAACGTTGCGTTTTGAAAAAGGTCTTGAGAACGTCTTATTCTTGATTTATCAGTAACTAAATAACATGGAAAAAAAGATTTTGATCGTAGATGATGAGGCGCATATCAGGATGTTGATAGAGCAAACTTTGGAGGACCTGGAAGATGAGGGCGTTAGCTTTTTTACCGCCGAAAATGGTGAGGATGCATTGGCATTGATCAGCAAGGAAAAACCCCAACTTGTTTTTCTTGATGTCATGATGCCCAAGTTAAATGGCATGGAAGTATGCCGCAGGGTAAAGAAAGAACTCCTCCTTGACCACGTGTATATTGTTTTACTGACCGCGAAAGGGCAGGAAATCGATCGCCTGAAAGGCCAGGAAGTTGGGGCGGATGTTTATATGACAAAGCCATTTGATCCTGAGACGTTATTGGATAAAGCGAGGTCAGTATTAGGCCTGGGTTAACAAACAGATCAATCTTTTTATACAGCTATGGCCAAAATAAGCCTCAAAAATATTCTTTCCCCAAAGAATGACAGCTATGCCATTCTGAGTGGGCTCATCAGTGAATTTGGACAAGCTGTTTTTATTGAGGATAGCGCTCAGCAGGTTTTATTTGGAGATCCTGTTCTTGATTATAAGGCTAGCGATCCCATTAAAAATGAAGACGAGATCATTGGATGGGTGAAGGGAAATGGTAAAACGGGAATTATTTCTTCGCTCATTAACAATTGGGTTCAAAAAGAATCTGAACGGAAGAAACTGGGGCACGAAATATTGATGCTTTACCAGGATGTAAATCTGATGTTCAGTTTCTCTGAAAAACTTGCGCAGAGCATAGGTGAGCAATCGATCGCCGCCATTACACTCGATGAGGCAGGCAGACTGATCAAGTCGAGCAACGGCATCATGATATTGTGGAATGAAAGCATGATGGAAGCTGATGCAGTAGCATGGTCCGGGCAAAAGGTATTCAACATTGAAAAGCTATTGTTCGAAGACAATGCGGTGCTGAAAATATTTCAAAGCGGACAATCAGATATTATTGGAGAACTCGACTCATTAAAGGAATCAGGCGCGATTATTCCTGAAGTGCAGGCGTTGATGTTTGCGGCACTCAAAGTGAAGAATCGTGTGATGGGTGTAATTATACTTGCAAGCACTGAGTCCATTCAATATACGGCTTCAGATCTCAAGTTCCTGGTCACCATCGCCCTGCAGTCTGCGTCAGCTATTGAAAGCGCCCAGCTTTATGAGCAGAATATCCGGGAGGCGAAAGAAAGGGAAGAGGCCATGCGCAAGGTTTATGAAGTGGCGAATAAGTTTGTGCCCCATGAATTCATCAGGTCATTGGGGCGGAAAGTGATCACGGATATACAACTGGGCGACCAGGTAGAAAAAATTGTGACCGTACTTTTTTCCGACATCCGGGGTTACACCACCCTTGCGGAGAAGATGACTCCTGAAGAGAATTTCCGGTTTGTTTGTTCCTTCAATGAACGTGTTGGTCCGATTATCAGGGAGAATCATGGTTTCATCAACCAGTATCTTGGCGATGCGATCATGGCGATATTCCCTGGCAATCCGGCCGATGCCCTGTCTGCCGCTATCGGCATACATAAGGCGGTCAGTGGGATGAATGAGGAACGGTTGATGTCAAACAAAGGTTTGATTAAAATTGGCGTGGGGATGCATACGGGTCCATTGATCATGGGAATCACCGGTGATCATGAAAGGCTGGATGCAACTACTATTGCTGACACCGTAAATACGGCTTCGAGGTTGGAAAGCTTGACAAAGCATTATCATGTTGGTATTTTACTTGGTGAAGCCTCTGTTAACAGTCTTCAACATCCCGAGCGGTTTCATCTCCGTCATCTGGGCAGTGTTCAGCTGAAGGGTAAGCTTAAGCCTGTAAGTATATTTGAATGCTACGATATTGGTGATGATTTGTCTGTGAAGAAAAAGCTTTCTACACTTTCATTGTTCGATGAGGCGATGGCGGATTATTTTAATAAGTCATTTAAGGACGCTTCTGATAAATTCCTGCAAGTAATAGCGCTGGACCCCGCTGACCATACAGCAAAACATTTCTTGGAAAGGTCGGACCAATACGGGTTATCCGGAACGCCGGATTCGTGGACGGGTCTGGAGCAAATGGAATACAAGTAGGAGGTGTTATTACCCCGGTATCAAGCAAGTATTAGCCAATGAGTCAATGAGCCAATCAGCCAATGGGAAGGGTGACCGTGAACACAGTCCCTTCCCCCTCCTTACTCTCCACTTTGATCTCGCCCCCATGAGCCTTCACAATGTCATAACTCAGGCTCAATCCCAGCCCCGTTCCTTCGCCAGTGGGCTTGGTGGTGAAGAAGGGTTGAAATATCTTGTTTCGGATATATTCGGGAATACCCTTACCATTATCTTCTACCGAAACAAGAATAATTGACTCATTGGCGGAAGCAATTGACGGATTAGCTGATTGGCTAATTGGCGAATTCTTTAACGCAATCTTGGTACTAACCGTGACTTCAGGAATATACCCATCTCCCAGCTGTTTCTTCTTTTCATTAACGGCATAAAATGCGTTGTTGATGAGGTTCAATAATACGCGGCCCATATCCTGCGGAATGATGTTGACGTTGCCAATGCTTTCATCAAAATCTGTTTTGATGATGGCATTGAAAGATTTGTCTTTTGCACGAAGACCATGATAGGCCAAACGCAGGTACTCATCGGCCAATGCATTGATGTTTGTGGGTTCTTTTGCTCCGCTGCTGCTACGACTGTGTTGCAACATGCCTTTTACAATCGCGTCGGCTCTTTTCCCATGATCACTTATTTTTTCCTGGTTAGACCGGATGTCACCGGCCAGTTGAACAACTTCTTTGAAGTCGCCTTTTTTGGCGGCTTCCGACAATTCATCGGAGAGCTCCATATTGATCTCGGAGAAGTTATTGACGAAGTTCAACGGGTTTTGAATTTCATGGGCAATGCCTGCGGTAAGTTCTCCCAGGGAGGCCATTTTCTCCGACTGGACCAATTGTGCCTGCGTGGCTTTCAATTCTGTATAAGCTTTTTCAATTTCCTTTGCTTGCGCGAGGTCTCTTTCCTGGGTCCGTTTTCTTTCTTTCGCAAGGATGTTTTGTTTTTGAAATTTGTAGATCCCCCATCCTGCTAATAAAAATAACAACGCGTAGATGGTATAGGCCCACCAGGTGCGCCACCAGGGCGGTGTAATCACGATGGCCATTTTCTTCTCGGCCAAACTTCCTTCGCCGTTGATGGCCCTGATCCTCAATGTATAACTACCAGGAGGAAGCCCAAAATAGGAGGCTTTGTGTTCAGACCCTATATCATGCCATTCTTTCTCAAATCCTTCCAGGATATAATAATATTTAATCAGCCCGGACGAATGGAAATCAATGGCATTGAAATCTACAGTAAACGTATTCTGACTAAAAGGCAACTCGATTTTTTCCAGTTTAGAAAATGGCACAGAAATGATTCCGTTTTCTGAGGGGTAGATTTCCTTGTCTCCAATTTTCAATCCGGAAAAATTCAAAGTATGCGGAATTCGAATATCAATGATGTCCTCCGGGTTGATCAGATAGTAACCTTTTGATCCGCCAATGAATAACCTGCCGTCAGCGGCCTTGTAGTTATTCAACCAATTCCAGCTGGATGAAAGGATCCCATAGTCTGCGTTATACAACCGAACATTATCACGAGCGGCGTTCAGCCTCACCATAGAATTGGAACTTGTGATCCATAAGTTCTGTTGATTGTCTTCCAGAATACTTAAAATCTGTTCGATGCCATTTGGAGAATTCGGTGTGGTGAAAGCCTTGAACTGGTCCGTTTTCTCGTCGAGGTAAAAAAGACCATCAGTCGAACCTGCCCAAACCCTGCCGCGGGTATCCTCAAAATCAGC
>JANMHK010000287.1:0-6956 GCA_031375135.1 Sphingobacteriales bacterium
CCGTAAAAGGAGCCATTTTTCACCAGGGATATAATAATGCACTTGAAGATTCACGGCCCAAACAATATGCAGCTAATTTCAAGGCGCTGATTAACGACTGGAGAACAACATTCAATGATGTGAATTTACCCTTCGGCATTATCGAGACCAGCGCCGGCGGTGAACCGCAAACCCTTGAACATTTTGAAGTCAGCATGCTGGATCCGACCCCAAGTATCAGGGAAGGACAGTTTAAGGCTTTTAAAGAACTATCAAATACGGGATATGTATGCTCATACGATCAGCAGGTAAACTGGTATCATCCCCAGAAAAAACTGGAAGTCGCCGAAAGGATGGCACGATGGGCTTTGTCAACTCAATATGGTTTTGAACTTACATGGGAGCCGGCCATTTGTAAAAATGTTGAAAGACTAAAAGAC
Organism: Sphingobacteriales bacterium; assembly: GCA_031375135.1. GTDB lineage: Bacteria > Bacteroidota > Bacteroidia > Chitinophagales > Chitinophagaceae > Pollutibacter. The sequence goes on from JANMHK010000287.1 coordinate 420, forward strand.
AAAATAATAATCACCTTCGATAAGGAGGTTAAATCTTCTGATGACCGGCCACTTGAAGGCTTTTCAATTGCTGGTGGTGACCGCCATTTCTTTCCGGCAAAAGCAGCATATGTAAAGACAAAGGATGAAAAAGGGCAACCCGTTTTTGATAAAAAGAAAATTGAGGTTTGGAATATTTTATGTGCTGATCCGGTTGAGGTTCGGTATGCCTGGGCCCGAAACCCGCTGGGTAACCTGGTAAATGCCGATAAACCCATCATTCCGGTTCCCCTGTTTCGATCGGATACCTGGGACTATCCCGAAGCACCTTATTTACCTGATGAATATGCGGCACACAGGGCCAATTTAAAAATCCTGCGGAAACAAGCGGAGGAAATGGCTCAAGCAAGGATTATTAACGAGGCGAAAATGGTTTTAAAGGAAAAACAGTAGAAGCATTCATAAGAAATTAACATGCTGCAAAAATTATTGATCATATCGGTTTTACTTATGTTGGGGTATACAATGATATCCAAACAAGAATTCATTGCGGATAAAGAAACTGCCATGCTAACGCAAATTTCCGATGAATTCAAGAGCCCTCCCATGTCGGTAAAACCCGGTGCTTTTTGGTGCTGGCTAAATGGAAATATGTCGGCTACATCGATTACCAGGGATCTGGAGGCCATGAAAGCAAAGGGAATAAACAGGGCCGAAATCTGGGATGTGGCCGCCGTTAAGAATCCATCGTTTATTCCAGCCGGGGGTGAATTTCTTGGAGACGAATCCGTCAGCCTTATAAAACATGCGATATCGGAAGGGAAAAGATTAAAAATGAAGATTGGCATTGTTGCTTCAAGCGGATGGAATGCAGGTGGGTCATGGGTTACACCCGAGTGGGCATCAAAAAATCTTTATTGCTCGAAAGTTGACGTAACAGGTCCGCGTACACTCGCTATTGATCTGCCCTTTCCAAAATTCCCGGAAGGTTGCCCGATGAAGGATCGGGATACACCTGTTTTCTATAAGGACGTGTCCGTACTTGCGGTTCCCTATAGTGCGGAAATGAAAATTGATGATATTTCCCGGGTAGTGAGTCTGACCCCATTTTTTAATAATGGTAAATTGGAATGGAAAGTTCCGGAAGGGAAATGGACCATACTGAGATTTGTATGCTCCAACAATGGCCAGCATTTGATTGTGCCTTCGCCTAATTCGAATGGCCTGTTTATAGATTTTTTTGACCCGCAGGCCACAAGAAGACATTTAAAATATTTTATGGACCGGCTCGGCGTAACTCCTGAAAATTCTTCTGAAGCTGGCCTGGCATATTTTGAATTCGATAGTATGGAACTTGCTGAAGGTACCCCCTGGACCGACTCATTTCCTGCTATTTTCAAGCAGAAACAACGTTATGAAATAGAGAAATACCTGCCTGTACTTGCAGGATGGGATATCACGAACAGTACTGAACGCTTTCGGTATGATTTCAACCAGACTGTCAGCGATCAGCTTATTTACAGTCATTATCAAACAGGCACCGAATTTCTTAAGGAATATAATGCTGAACTGGTTTCAGAATCGGGCGGCCCCGGTGCGCCGGTTTGGAATACCTGCCCCGTTGACGCGTTAAAGGCGCTCGGAAATGTGTCAGTTCCCAGGGGTGAATTTTGGATTAAACATCGGAACATGTTTTTGATCAAAGAGATTTCCAGTGCTTCACACATCTATGGAAAAAAAATTGTAGATGCTGAGTCGTTTACAACCTGGAGAAGATGGAAAGATTCGCCCTTTGATATGAAAAAAGAGGTGGACCGTGCATTTTGCGAAGGTCTCAACAATATTACCTTCCATACATTTGCGAGCACAAATCCGGAAGACGGTCTCCCGGGAAGGACCTATCATGCCGGTTACGATATGAACCCCGGGACAACCTGGTGGAGCAAATCTAAACCCTTCATGGATTATCTATCCCGCTGCAGCTATTTGCTGCAGCAAGGATTATTTGTGGCAGATGCCTGTTATTATTACGGCGACCAGGCTCCCAATTTTTTCCCGCTTTTTCATGATGTTCCTGAAAAACCCCGAATCAAGGGTTTAGGGAAAGGGTATGATTATGATGTGATAAACACAGATGTCATCCTGAACAGGATGTCGGTTAAGGACGGCAGATTAGTTTTGCCTGATGGCATGAGCTATGCCATTATGCTGCTTCCGGATCAGGCTCACATGCCACTGCAGGTATTGAAAAAAGTAAGCGAATTGGTAAAAGCGGGTGCTACCATCTCGGGATCCAGGCCAACAACCGTTCCGGGTTTGAATAACTGGGAAAAGGAAAACATTGCACTGAATAAACTCTCCGGCGAGTTGTGGGGAGCTTCAAATGGCAAAACCATTTTTGAAAACACCTATGGGAAAGGCAGGGCAATATGGGGCATTTCTGCAGATGAGGTATTGAGGAAAAAATCCATCGAACCGGATTTCAGTTTAACCGGGCCCTCCGAGATTGATTACATTCACCGGACAGCAGGTCCCGGAGAAATCTATTTTCTGAGAAATGACAGGGATGTACCGGTAACGGCTACCTGCCGATTCCGGGTAACGGGGATGTACCCGGAAATTTGGGATGCGTCAACGGGTACTATTTCGCGTGTTTCAGATTATACCAAAGGGGAGGGTTCGTCAAGTTTTGAAATCAGGTTACCCGCCCACGGATCCATCTTTGTCGTTTTCACTAAAGATATCCGCAAGAACCTATCCATATTTGCTGGCAACATGCATGATGCCGTCGGAACCGAAATTTCCGGGCCATGGAAGGTTAATTTCCCCCCGAATTGGGGCGCCCCGCCATCAGTCGTCTTCGACCGTTTGATCTCATGGACAGAATCTCCGGATCCCGGAATCAAATACTTTTCCGGCACAGCCTCCTATCAGAATTCCTTCAGATTAGATGCCGAATCAGCTAAAAAGAAAACGATCCTTGACCTGGGAGGGGTACGTGATGTGGCAGAAGTTTTTATAAATGGAAAGTCTGCGGGGATCTTATGGAAAAAACCCTTTCAGGTAGATATCAGTCAATGGGTTAAAACAGGTATGAATGATCTGAAGATAGAAATAGTTAATTTATGGGTTAACAGGATGACAGGAGATATATTATTAGACCCGAAAGACCGGTTCTGCAAAACCAATCAATCATATATGACATCAGAAGTGTGGCCGGGCGGAGATGAACCGTTCAGGCTTCAAACAGCAGGGCTGCTGGGGCCGGTTACCCTGATTAAGAATGCTAAGTTGCCGCCAGCACAGAGCGATTAATAACAAGTTCAATATTAATATGAAAAAAATTATTCTCTCATTGGTGTGTTATACTACAGTTGTTGGATTCGCTCAGGATAAAGTATTTCCCGGTGCTGACGAAAAAACACCTTCAAGAGCACAGTATTTTTCGTGGATAAATAACACAAATGAAGGACCAACGGAAGCCCAGACCCTCATTAACCTAAATTTTTTTAAATGGCTAAAGCAAGAGTACGGGATGCAGCTCGATATTTATGCTTTTGATGCCGGTGCAATAGATGGTGCAGGATATTACGGGAGCGTTAAATCGCAGAAGTTCAAAAATCAGTTTCCGCGTGGATTCAGACCGGTTTACGAGCAGGCTAAAAGCGGAGGCGTTCGGTTGGGGATCTGGGGTGGGCCCGATGGTTTTGGAGATACTCCCCAAGAAGAAAAAGAGCGAATAGATTTGATGGTTGGCCTTGCCAAAGATTATGAGTTTGAGCTTTTTAAATTTGATGGCGTTTGCGGTGAATTAAGAGAGCACAAACGGGATGCTTTCATTAAGATGATGACAGACGTACGAAAGTATTCGCCCAACTTAATCTTGCTGAATCACAGGCTTAATTTAGGAAATGGGATACAACATGCCACTACCTGGTTGTGGGAAGGCGCCGAAACTTATACCGATGTACATATGCAGAACAGGACAACTGCGCCGCATCACCGGCAGCAGGCAATGGCCAGAGGACTTCCTCCAAACCTATCCCGGTTAACGGAAGATCATGGTGTTTGTTTATCCAGTGCATTAGATTTTTGGGATGATGAATTGGTTTTGCAAGCATTTAATCGTTCGCTTATACTTGCCCCGGAGATTTATGGTAATCCCTGGTTGTTGAAGGATAGTGAATATCCTAAACTGGCAAGAATCTTTAATCTTCATAAAAAATATAATACCATCCTGGTGAATGGTATCGTATTGCCTGAAAAACAATACGGTGCGCATGCTGTTTCCCGCGGCAACAATGAAGCACGGATATTAACGCTTCGAAACTTAAGCTGGAATCCCGTGTCGTATTCTATCGGCTTGGATAAGGAAATTGGATTGAGTGAAAATGTTTCGGAGCTTTATTTATATCAATATCATCCTACAGAAAAATTTATCGGGAAATTCAAAGCTGGTGCTAAAGTAAACGTAGAGGTTTTGCCTTTCCGGAGCGCTTTGTTTGTGGTTCGCACAACTCCAGCCGACGAGCTAACTGTTGAGGGAACAGATTTTGAAGTAGTGAAAAATGTACCAGGTAAAGATATTCAGCTCAAATTATTAGGCCTGCCTGGAACAGAGAAAACAATAAGCTTAAGCGCTGTCCCAGCCGGATACAAAACTGCTTTGTTGGATGGTAAAGATGCCAGCCAATTACTAAGTGGTAATACTGTAAAAGTAAATTTCACCGGTACGCCACTACAATATGCTGCGCACCGTAATCTGGGTGAGTTAAAGCCGGCTCCGTTACCTGATGATGCCGAAGCCTTATATGAAGCAACCTGTTTTTCAAGTGATAATAATGCACTTGAAGTAAGAAGCCTTGCCCGTGCCGGCAAAACAAAAATTGGAGCGGTTAAGGCGGCAAGGGATGCGTTTTTTAACCAGGCGCTTTTTATTGAAAGAGGAATATGGGATAAGAATTTGTTCGATGGTTCTGAGGTTACAGATTTTTACGTGTCTCGGCGCTGGAGCGGAGATGTGAGGGTAAATGGAGGAGGAGTAAGAGTTGACTTCGGACAAAATATTGAACTCGATAGCATTAAAATTATTGTAGGGTCGGAGAACTTTCTACAGCCTTTAAAATCTACAGAAAATGTTAGTGCCTTTGTTTCCGCTGACTTACAAAAATGGATTCCTGTAATTATGCGGGCTGGAAAAGTAATACAGACATTAATTCCAAAAGGTTTAAAAGTCAGATATTTGAAAATTGATAATACACCGAATCGCATTTCGGAAATCATCGGATACAAGAATGGAAAAACGGTAAACCGTGAGAACTGGCATGCATCCAATCTTTTTAGTCCGTATTGGAAGATGAAGTTTGAAACGAGTTGGCAGCATTCTACTGTTTTAACAGAAGTACCCGAAAATAGCTACCTCGCTTTAGCGGTTAATGGAAAACATGGAGCAGAAGGCGTCTATGCCGCATTAAAAATTGATGGAAAAATATATGGTTTCCCTGATCGTAGTGTCTCTTATCCTTCAAATACCTGGGAGGTGCCTGTAAGAGTTGGTGATAGTAATTACACGTTCTATTTTCCTTTACAACCCGACATGAAAGGAAAAATGATTGAAGTGGTTCTGCTGGGAAGACATTCGGTAGAAAATATCAAACCTGAATTATGGATCACCAATTATCCTAATCCTTATAAGGAAAAGATGTTGATTATTAAAGCTAAATAGCGCTTGATGTCGGGATGCAGCGACAGTTGTTCAGATATAAATACAACAAAAAATAATTATGAACTCTATGTATAGAAAAAACATGCTAAAATCATTATTCGCCATCATTCTTTGCCTGCTGGCACACCCCTTTGTCTCGGCACAGGACAAGGCTCCAGGCGATGAAAAGATCCGTAAAGGCAATGTTGGTGGGTATATGATCACTAAGGTGGAGAAGGGTGATACAACATATAATGCGGGCTACTCAATGTATGCAACTGCCTGGCCTTTATTGAAGGAGTATCCGGGCCGAAGTTTTCAATCGGGTTTGTTCGGCACCTGGATGCATCCGGAGTATGACGGCCCTTTGCCAGTACCAAAATTGTATACAGATATTGAAGGGGGACTGGGGTGGTGGCGAGATACAGAATATGCCACTGCAACTCCAAAATTTATCATGGGTGGTGTACAACGCGACTTTGCCGGATGGGCCAATGGTCCTGGTGCCGGAAGAGGCAGGGACTGGAGCAAACCAAATGGAAAGTATGGTGTGGCCCAACTGAGTCCATGGATATTGTGGCCCCCCGACGGATTGAACCTGAAGCAAGGCACAAGCGGTGAATTGTTTGGCAGCGGTTACCTGCCCCTGCCTCTCACTGAGCCCAAATCTAAAACTACCGGTGAAGATGTTACTACAGGGAACCAGTGCTGGACCTTGTTTTTGAACACCGGAAATTTTAAAGGTCCGGTTGCCTTCTTTACCCCTTATTTCTGGTCGGAAGCTTCAGTGAAGGACCCGAAGGTGGACGGTTTGTTCCTTGATCAACGCCCTTCCAAAGCCAATAAGCCTTTTC
>JANMHK010000298.1:0-8498 GCA_031375135.1 Sphingobacteriales bacterium
AGCCTTGATATGGAAAACAGGCAGCTGGTGCAGATCAAAGACAAATACATTCAGGCACAGGGATTATTGAAAGAAACACCAAATGTGAATTTCCGTCAAACCCTGATCGGACAGCCATCTACATCGCCTGACCCTGATAAATCACTGACCTATATGGGCGTTGCAGGCACTTCGGCCCTGATGATGTCTTCATTCCTTTTTCTGTTGGGAGCATTGCTCAGCAACGCTATCAAAACCCCGTCACATTTCCGCAAGATCACCAGCATTAAACTGTTGAGCGTGATCAATTCAATCGGCAGCAAGAAAAACGGGATCAATGTGGGCGATGCGCTTTCGGCTGATTCCGTTAACAGGAACAGCAGCAATGATCATTTCAGGGAAAGCCTAAGAAAACTCAGATACGAAATCGAGCATAGTGGCCAGAAGAAGATCATATTCACCAGCCTCAAGAAAGATGCGGGCAAGTCCACGCTGATCTATGCATTGGCCCAAACCTTAAAAATGAGCCGCAAAAAAGTGCTGTTGATCGATACCAATTTCCATCACAATTCATTGTCACAACTCTTCAATGTTCAAACATTTTTGGAAGATTCAGCAAGAATTCATCCTCAATCAGAGCAAATCAAGAAGTTGATCACAAAAACTGATGATCCTTTCATCGATGTCATTGGTTGTCGTGGTGGTTCTTACACACCGTCCGAGGTATTACCCCATCATAACCTGCTTGGCAACCTCGACGAACTGCTCCCCGAATATGATTATATCTTACTCGAAGGACCAGCGCTGAATCAGCATGCCGACAGTCAGGAGTTGATCAAATATGTGAACGGTGTAGTAGCTGTATTCTCGGCAGACGAAACAGTAACGGCGAACGACAATGTGATGATACAGTACCTGGAAGAACTGAATGAGAAACTGATTGGAGCGGTACTGAATAAAGTTGACTTGAAAGACACGAATGCGTAAGCATCTTATCATAAATTATAACCTAAGCACCCCCTGAGAAAGTGTTTCAGAATTTATTGCTTTTCTTAAGAGAATCTTTTTCCGTTCATCAGCGGAATTATAGATGGATAAATATCGCCAGGGGGATCATCATTATCATGGTCGTCTACCGACATGCTTTTGAGGGCTTAAGGAATTCAGGATTTGACCTGGCTCCATACTATTTCTATGAGATACTGAACAAATTAATGTACACTTTCAGAATGCCATTATTTTTTATGATATCAGGAGTTCTTCTGAACCTCAGTATGAAAAAACTGGGGCTTAAGGATTATGTAATAAAAAGGGCGCAGTACATTCTATACCCATATTTCATATGGACCATCATCCAGATCACTATCCAAAATCTGTTACCGCAGTTTGTGAATGAAAAAACAGGCTGGCAAACCTATCTAAGCATTATCTATAACCCAAGGGAGATAGAGCAGTTCTGGTACCTCCACGCACTATTCTGCATCATGGTCATTTATTCAGTGGTAAAGGTAAAACTTAAACTTTCCCCTGCAGCTCACATGTTTGTAGGCCTTGTATTATTCCTGATCTCGCAATACACCTACACCCATGGTATCATTCTCTATTTCGTCTATGATATCATTGCGAATTACATCTTTTTTGCAACTGGCGATCTGATCTCCGGGTATTTGTTCAATAAGGGAAACAGGGAAAAGATTGCGTCAAAGAAACTGCTGGCATTCATTCTGCCGATATTTATTGCTTTACATTACTACTACCTGATTAACCCTGAGGTACAAACCAAGCCTTTTATACTGGTGATCGCCCTTTCAGGGATTATCCTGATGTTAAATGTTTCGTTTCTCCTTGAAAACAAGAAGGGACTGGGCTTATTGAAGGTACTGGGTGCAAATTCCCTTTACATCTACCTGATGCACGTTATGCTCATGGCAGGCAGTCGTGTAGTGATGATCCGTTTTTTCCATATTGATTACATTCCGTTCCTGCTGGCAGCAAGTATCACGATCGGCTTGTTTGTGCCCGTACTTGCGCATTTTGTGCTGAATAAATATGGATTCTGGTGGCTGTTCAATCCGAACCGGCCTGTATCCTCTGTTAAGCCCATTGCTATCCCTGCCAAAGAAATAAATACTGCATGACCAACAAAAGACAACATAACGCCAAACCAAAAATGTCCGGGCCAGAAATGCTGACTATCCTGTTCATTATTTCTTTTGTGGTGGCACTGTACGTTAAAACTGTTTTTTTATAATGAATGCCCTGGTAAAAAATAAATTCTTTACAGCAACGGCGATGATGTTAATGGCCTTCATGGCTATTGCCCTCGCCTGGATGTCTGCCCAATACCAGTATAGCCTCATTCCGCTGATCCTGGCAGGTGCACTGGCTGGATTTTTTGTGTTGGTGGCCACATTCATCAGCCCTTTCCATGGCCTCCTCATCAACTTATTTATTTCATTTTTCATATTTCTGCCCCAACGGGTGCTCAATCTTCAATATTCGCTGGCTGTGATCTGGGAAGTTCAGCTGCTGGTCTGTTTCCTGGCCATCCTAATCCAATTGAAAGGCAACCAGATGCAGGATGTAAATAAGGCATTCTTCAGAAATCCGATCACCTGGTTTGTGCTGATCTTCCTGCTATATATATCCGTGGAGATCTTCAATCCCAACGTACCCGATGCTGTTGGTTATATTTATGTATTGAGAAGGACAGTAGTGTATGTTTTAAGCTTTTTTGTGGCTTTTTACATACTGGACAGTTTAAAGAAAATCAATGATTTCTTTAGGCTATTTGTGGCCCTGATCTTTTTGGCAACGCTTTATGCCTATTACCAGCAAACATTTGGGTTCCTGCCTTTCGAGGTATCTTATATCAATCAATCGCCGGAGTTCTATAATCTCCTCAATCAATGGGGTATTATGAGAAAATTCTCTTTTCTTGACGTTGTGACCTATCCCATGCTGAGCAATTTGGCAGCCCTGATCGTTATACTTTTTGCATTCTACGAAAAAAATGTAACCCGTATCCTGTTGTTTATAGGCGCAGCCGTATTCCTCGTCATTGGAAGTACTTTTTCCGGAACCCGGTCGTCCAGCTACATTGTTCCCCTTGGTTTGTTCTTGTACGCTGTCATGAATATCAGAAAGCCAAAAACGCTGCTGGTCTATTTGGGTGTTCTGCTCGCCATATTTATCACTATTAATCTTCCCATAAATCGATTTAATACACTGAACAGGTACCGGTCTGCCTTCTCAGGTGAAGACGCTTCACTGGACATCAGGAATATAAATCGAGCTCGTATCCAGCCTTATATTCACGATCACCCTATGGGCGGCGGCCTTGCCACTGCAGGAACGCCTGGTGAATTGAATTACCCGGGGCATCCCCTGGCCGGGTTCGCTGCAGACAGCGGTCTACTATTATCAGCCGTTGAAAAAGGATGGATCGGACTGGCATTTGACATGCTTTTGTATCTAGTGATCCTGGTGCAGGGGGCCATGGGATATTTTCGAACGCAAAACGACCATCATAAAAAATATTATCTGGCGATAACCTGTGGCCTGTTCAGCCTCTTACTGGTAGAATACGCACAGGTGGTGATCTTACAGGTCCCACTTTGTATGTTCTTCTTTCCGGGAGCCGCCATCATTGTCCGCCTCAGATATTTAGATCAATTACCTGCAACCCTATCAATTAAAACGAAATGAAAAAGTTATTATTCCTGTTAGTATGTATGAGCGGTCTTTATGTATCGCATGCCCAGATCACCGAATCTTACACGGCTAAAAAAAAGCTGGATTCTTTGATCTACAATGATGTGCGTGAGAAACTGGTTGACCTGGCCATGCAGCATCCTCAGACCGCGATCAATGACGCACAGATTTCGATCGCTGAAAACAATTTGAAAAAAGCAAAGGCGTCCTGGACAAGTGTTTTGTTTGCCAGCGCCAACTTGAACGAGTTTACGCTGAACGGGTCTCCGAGCGCCGCATTCTGGCCCAAGTATAACTTTGGTATAAATATGCCCCTCGATATAGTGTCACGCACAAACGCCGACATCAAAAATGCCAGGGAGACTATAGAGATCTCAAATGCCATGAAGAATGATACTTACCGCACCATGAGGGCTGAAGTACTTTCTAAATTTGAGAATTATCTGTTCCACAAGGAAATGTATGAAATGGCTTCTATAGTGACCGATGAAGCATACACTGCGTTTCTCTCCATGCAGGAGAAGTACAAAATCGGAGACGTGAACGACATAGATTACAGCATTACATTCAGGCAGTTCAACGATGCTAAAATGAGGCAGCGGGAACAGCAGCGGGATATGAGTATTTCAAAACTGGAAGTAGAAAAGCTGATCGGTGTAGATCTCAACGAAGTACTGAAGAACTACAACGTAGGCAAGTAATATTTTTATCTTTCGGGGCAGCATGACTTAGTTATTAAGTAAATTGTTGCCCCATGCAGCCCCCTTTAGCAGAACGAATAAGACCGGCTACACTCGCAGAACTGGCCGGTCAGGACCACCTGACCGGCGATCACAGTATCCTGCGAACTGCCATCGAGCAACAAGTAATCCCGTCCATGATCCTGTGGGGTCCTCCGGGCACTGGCAAAACCACCATTGCCAATATCATTGCCCATGCCGTGCATGCAGATTTTCATACCCTTAGTGCCATAAGCGCAGGTGTGAAAGATGTGCGCGAGGTGATTGAAAAAGCAAAATCTCAGCAAAAAGCCATCCTCTTCATCGATGAGATCCATCGTTTTTCAAAAAGCCAGCAAGATGCTTTACTGGGGGCTGTGGAAAAAGGCATCATCACCCTCATCGGCGCAACAACAGAAAATCCATCTTTTGAAGTCAACAGCGCCTTGCTTTCCCGTTGCCAGGTTTATGTTTTAAAACCACTTTCGGAGCAAGACCTGTTGAAACTCCTGCAACAGGCCATCGGGCAAGATCCAATTTTAAGGTCAAAAAATATAAAGATTCAGGAACACGAAGCCCTGATCCGCCTTTCCGGAGGGGACGCCCGCAAACTACTCAACCTGTTTGAACTTGTGGTGAATACAGCAACCTCCAAGGAGATCCTGATCACAGACAAACTGGTTCTCGAGACAGCGCAGTCCAAAATAGCGATGTACGACAAATCGGGGGAGCAACACTACGACATCATTTCTGCTTTCATTAAATCGATCAGGGGTTCGGATCCCAATGGAGCAGTATACTGGCTCGCGAGGATGATTGAAGGTGGGGAAGACATAAAATTTATCGCCAGGCGACTGGTCATCCTTGCCAGTGAAGACATCGGAAACGCTAACCCAACTGCCCTGGTACTTGCCAACGCCTGTTTCGATGCAGTCAATAAGATCGGGTACCCGGAAGGAAGGATCATCCTCTCCCAATGCGCCACCTATCTCGCCTCCTCGCCAAAAAGCAATGCATCCTACCTCGCTATCGACAACGCCCTGGCAGAAGTTCGAAGATCAGGGGACCTGCCCGTACCCTTACATATCAGAAACGCTCCCACGAGGCTCATGGAGAACCTGGGGTACGGCCAGGGTTATGCTTACGCCCACGATCATGAAAAGAATTTTTCTGCCCAGGAATACCTGCCCGAGCAACTCGGCGGAAAAAAGTTTTACGAGCCAGGGAAGAATGCCAGGGAAGAAGAAATGCGAAGGTTTTTGAAGGAACGCTGGAAAGACAAATACGGATATTGATTCAAATAATAGAACATCATGAACATCAATTGGATGTGTAAGCCTTTTGCTGAACTAACTGTAGAAGAACTCTATACCAACCTTCAGCTCCGTACAGAAGTTTTTGTTGTTGAACAGAACTGCGTCTTCCAGGATATGGATAACAAGGATCAACAATGCCACCACCTCATGGGATGGTCTGATCATGAGCTCGTTGCATCAGCCCGTATCCTTCGTCCCGGCCTTGCCTATGAAGAGCCTTCCATAGGGCGTGTAGTGAGTAATCCAAAGTTCAGGAATACCGGAGCTGGCCGAAAATTAATGGAAGAAGCCATCAGGATCACCACGCAATTATATGGGAACCAGCCTATACGTATTGGCGCACAGTTATACCTCAAGATCTTTTATTCATCATTAGGCTTTGAACCTCAGGGAGATACATATCTGGAAGATGGAATTCCCCATATCGAGATGGTCAGAAGCACTTACAAACCCTCATTTTTGTAGATAAGTTTTTGCGTATCTGCAAAATATTCAGGTGTCGCCGGTCGTTATTCAAGAAGTCCAGATCCTTTTTGAAAAACCAAATCCGGTATCATGAAAAAACGTTTACTCCCGTGGCATTTGAGGATGATGATAGTAATCATCTGTGTATCAACATTTAGCAATTACGCGAGCGCGCAATTGAAATACGAGGTAGGCCTGAACCTGGGCCCATCGAATTTCCTTGGAGACCTCGGTGGCAATATGGGTCGCGGTCAGACTTTCCTGAAAGACCATCAGTGGTCCACAATGAATCTGATGAAAGGAGTAACATTCAATGTTATGCCGAATGAAGTCATTGGCTTACGTGTGGCTATTAATTTTGGCAAGATTGAAGGCGCAGACAGTTTAATTCAAGGTAAGGGCGGATATGAAGAGGCGCGTAAAGCCCGGAATCAACATTTCGTTTCTAACATTTTCGAAGCCTATGCTGCAGCAGAAATTTATCCTACAGCATTACTTGAAGAAGACCCTTCTGATTTGACCCATAAATTACGGCCCTATGGCCTTCTTGGCGTAGGTGTTTTTAAATTCAACCCGAAAGGCCAGTATATTGACGCCAACGGAAATGAGCAGTGGGTAGAATTACAACCCTTGAGAACGGAGGGTCAGGGCATGTCGAAATATCCAGCCAGGGAAAGCTATAGCCTTACCCAGATGAATGTCCCTTATGGTGTTGGTCTTAAATATTTCTTCTCTGATCGGTTCAACCTCAGCTTTGAAATTGTGAACAGAAAAACATTCACAGACTATATTGACGACGTTAGTACAACTTATATCGCGGATCAGGATTTCTATGATTTCTTCGGTGCAACTCAAACTGCAGATATAGCCAGGCAAATGGCAAATAAATCCTCATTATTGAATGGCGGACTAAACAGGCCAGGTTATGAAGCAGGTGACAAAAGAGGAACTGCAACAAACAATGACGCGTACTATGCCACTACATTTAAATTGGGGATCAGGCTCGGCAAAGACGGTTCTAATGGTTATAGGAATCAAACCAGGTGCCCAATTATAAGATTCTGATCAGTTAAAAAATACTTTAAAGATCCCGCCTACAAGCGGGATTTTTTTATGCAATGATGTTTAATTTAATTCTGTCTTTAGAAATTTACCGGTGTGGCTCTCCGGTACTTTCAATAAACCTTCGGGAATTCCCTGGTACAATATTTTTCCCCCGCCATCCCCGCCTTCGGGGCCAAGGTCAACCAGATAGTCGGCAACTTTTATCACGTCCATGTTGTGCTCGATCACAAGCACCGTATTACCCCTGCCAACAAGCTTGTTGAGTACATCCAACAGATGACTGATATCCTGAAAATGCAAACCCGTGGTTGGCTCATCAAGGATATAAAAAGTTTTACCGGTATCTTTCTTGGCCAATTCGGTAGCTAGCTTAACCCGCTGGGCCTCACCCCCGCTTAAAGTAACTGCTGATTGACCTAATGAAATATAACCCAGGCCAACGTCCTGTAACACCTTTATCTTCCGGTACAGGTAGGGAACATTGGTGAAAAACTCCACCGCTTCATCCACGGTCATATCCAGTACATCACTTACCGATTTCCCTTTGTACCGGATCTCAAGGGTTTCCCGGTTGTATCGTTTTCCATTGCATTTCTCACAGGGAACATATACATCGGGAAGAAAATTCATTTCTATCACCCGCATGCCGCCACCTTCGCAAACATCACAACGACCGTTCTTAACATTGAAAGAAAAACGGCCTGCAGCATAACCCCGGATCTTTGCTTCCGGAACGGCAGCGAAGAGTTGTCTGATCTCCGTAAAAAACCCACAATAGGTGGCTGGGTTACTTCGTGGGGTCCTTCCGATAGGCGATTGATCGATCTCAATTACTTTATCGATAAACTCTAATCCTTTGACAGAACTGTATGAAAGCGGATTGACCCGGGAATTATAACAGTGCTTGCTTAATATCGGATAAAGCGTTTCATTGATCAGTGTAGATTTTCCACTTCCGCTTACCCCACTCACCACAATAAATGTTCCGAGTGGAAGTGAAAGATTCACTTTCTTCAGGTTATTTCCAACTGCCCCTTTCAACTCCAGTTTATTCCCGTTTCCCTTTCTTCTTTCAGCTGGCACAGGTATTTTCTTTTTGCCCTGCAGGTACATCGCCGTTTCCGAATTGGAATCCATGACCTCCGCGGGTGTACCCTGCACCACTACCCTGCCGCCGTGTTTGCCCGCTTTTGGGCCAATATCGATCAAATGGTCTGAAGCCAGCATGATGTCTTTATCG
>JANMHK010000338.1:0-2304 GCA_031375135.1 Sphingobacteriales bacterium
ATCTCTGCTATCCGGAATATGTTGCCGGCAAAAAAATGATCTTTTGACTATCTGAACCGTGCATGAAAAGGAATTATTTCACCATCTTTAGCGTGCTGCTCTTCCTGCATTCCGTGATCGCCTTTTCTGATAATCTGGTTACCAAAGTGGGTCAGCAATCCAATAAGGATCCTACACCACTTCATTCCAAGTATGGTCCGCCAGCAACTGCACCTTGGCCAGGAATTTTTCAAAAGGCCCTGACCCGCCGCCCCATTCTTTAGGGCTGATCATGGAAATCATTTTTGCGCCATCTTTTTTCTCATAGAGATAGTAAACCTGGCCTATGACGGGTTGGAAATTCAATTTGGCGTCATAGATCATCATGGACAATTCCTTACGCTTTTGGATCTCCTGTGCCTGCAGGGCAAGCAGTTCGATCTGCTTGCGAATCTGTCCGAGTTGCATATTGGTCTGCTCCTCCATGGCGGTAAGCGCCTTATGCCTGATCACACCTTCTTCTGTTGGTTTGATCACGGCCCCTGATACCGAAGAGGCATAGGGGAGAACACTCATCTGCTTGTGGTAGATCTCGACGTTGGTATATCTCTTTTCTTCGTTTATGCTTCCCTGTTGGGTTATTTTCATGTAGCCGTTAGGCAGGATCTCATGGATCACGTGCATAACGACCCTTCCATGTAAGTAGAAGTGAATTTCAAAATTGATCCCGTCAGGGAAGTTCACCTGTACATGATCTGCAAATGGCTGATCGTGATAAGGATGAAGATCCCCATCTGCGATGACTGTGTATCCTGCAGAAAATGCATTGTTTTCCAGGCTTACCCAGTTGTGGTGGACCGTTATTTCGTTGCGTGGGGCATTCGACTCGATCCTATAGGTTCCGCTCTTAGGCCTTTCCCCGAGTTCGTAGCTGCATTTTTCCGGAAATAATTGCCAGCTGGCTAAAAAATTGTACGCTTTCAGCATGATTTATATCTCAAAAGTAAACTGTCAACTCTAATTACCATTATTGGGGTCATTTGTTCAAATAATTACGTTTAAGTTTTTGCCATTTGGCTTACCTTTGCGCCCTATGACATTAGAGCATATTAAAGATATGAGGGACCGTGTTCTCGTCCTGAGGAGGTTTCTTTGACGTCGCTAACCGGCAACATAAAATAAATGAAGACAGGCAACGCTCTTTATCTCCTGGTTTCTGGGACGATAATAAGCGGGCTACTGAAATCCTCAAGAACATCAAGTTAAACGAATACTGGGTAAAGCTTTTTGACGACACCGAGCGTGCGGTCGAAGATTTTGCCGTACTTTTTGAATTCTGGAAAGAAGGCGAAGGCGATGAAGATGAAGTAAAACGTGCTTATCAGCAGTCCTTGCAGGCTATTGAAGAAACCGAATTCAAGAGTACGCTGAATGAGCCTGAAGATGAATTGCCAGCGGTATTACAGATCAATTCCGGGGCAGGTGGAACGGAGAGCCAGGATTGGGCGGAAATACTGGCCAGGATGTACCGCATGTACGGCCAGAAGCAGGGCTGGCAGGTTACGGAACTTGACTGGCAGGATGGGGATGGAGCAGGCATTAAAACCTGTACGTTCCAGTTTGACGGACCTTTTGCTTATGGATTTTTAAAAGCAGAAAGCGGGGTACACAGGTTAGTGAGAATATCACCGTTCGACAGTAATGCCCGCCGACATACTTCATTTGCTTCCATTTATGTGTATCCGCTGATCGATGATACGATCGCTATCGAAGTCAATCCTGCAGATGTGGAGTGGGCGTTCTTCAGAAGTGGTGGTTCAGGAGGACAAAACGTAAACAAAGTGGAAACGGCGGTGAGGCTGACGCACAAGCCATCAGGGATCATCGTGGAATGTCAGCAGGCCAGGACCCAGGGTGAGAACCGGGAGAAAGCCATGACCATGTTAAAGAGCCGTTTGTACGAGGAAGAAATGCGCAAACGCGAAGCCATTAAAAATGCCAACAACGCTTCCAAGAAAAAAATTGAGAGGGGTAGCCAGATCCGCAGTTATGTGTTCCATCCTTACAAAATGATCAAGGACCACCGAACTGATTATGAAGTTGGTAATGTGCAACCTGTGATGGATGGAGAACTGGATGGATTTATCAAAGCTTATTTGATGATGGAAAAAGAAACTGAAGCCAATTAAAATTTATAAACATTGCTATGAACACTGGTTATTTCAATTACCCGCTTCCTGTCAATGAACCCGTCTTGCAGTATGCTCCGGGTTCACCGGAGAAAAAACGACTGAAAGAAGTACTTGCAGAATTGAAAAGTACTAC